>SVPX01000010.1 GCA_015065665.1 Oscillospiraceae bacterium
TTTAGTACAGGGGGTACTGATTGATGACCAGCGAACACAATGATAACATCTTAGAAGAAGAAATCACAACAGAGTCTGAAACAGAAACAACTGTAACTGATAAAACTCAGAGTGAACTTCCTCATGATGACACAGACGATTATGTTTTTGCCCATTACAGAAGACGTGGCAAACATTACAAAAAGAAAAGCAGACACGGTTACTCCAGCAGCGACAACCAGGATGTTGTAAGAAGTCAATCCGAACAGCACTTCAGACACCGCAAAAAATTCACTCTGAGGGACAGGCTTTGGAAAGAGCGCCCCTGGTGGCAGAAACTTCTTATTATACTCGCCTGGATTTTCGGTATATTACTTGCCCTTCTGCTCATTGCAGTTATCGCTTTCTTTGCTCTCAGATATGCAGGTATCGTAAGACTTACTGACTACGAAAACCTTGATATGACTGCACCGGTTATTGAGAATGCTCAGGTTTCTGTTACAAATAAAGGTCACACCGTTACCTACAATGGCAAGGAGTATTCCTTTAACGAAGATATGACCAGCATCCTTTGTATCGGTGTTGACAGATATGAACTGGGTGTTGACTCAGGTACAGGCGGACAGGCTGACGCAATTTATATGATTGCCCTTGACACAGTAACAGGCAAAACAAAGATTATTGCTATCCCCCGTGATATCGTAACCGATATCGGTATATATTCCCCTCAGGGTGAATACCTGAGAACCGAGAAGCAACAGCTCTGCCTTGCTTATGCATACGGAGATGGCAAAAAGACTTCCTGTCTGAACACGACCACAGCTGTTTCCCGTCTTTTCTATCAACTTCCCATCAACTCCTACTACGCAATTAACGCTTCTGCCATTGCCGAGTTGAACGATGCTGTGGGCGGAGTTACTGTCACAATGACCGACAGCACCTTCTATGATATCAACCACGTCCGTCACTTTGAAGGTGAGACCATAACCCTGTACGGACAGAACGCCCACTATTATGTACGTCAGAGAGAGGTTGCTTATCTGGATTCCTCTACAACCAGAATGAATCATCAGATAAATTATCTGAAAGCCTTTACTTCAAAAACCCTGCAGATGACAAAAGAGGATATTACAACACCCATTGCTCTGTACAACATTATCGCAGAAAACTCAGAGACTAACCTGACTCCTGCAACTATCACAGCCTTTGCTACAACTGTGGTATCAAGCGGTATATCCAATATTGACTTTGTAACAGTTCCCGGAGAACTTATCAGCGGCGGAACTTATGCAGAGTATGTAGTTGATGAAGCAGGACTTTATGAACTTATCCTTGACACCTACTACACACCTGTAAACTGAACACACTGATAAAAGTCATAAAGAAAAGCAGTACAAAATGTACTGCTTTTTTGTTTTGCTAAGATATAAAAAGGAGAGGCAAACGCCTCTCCCTTATAGTTAAAAATATTAACCTGTTATATACGTCTGATTTCAGAGATTGAGGGAATATCGTGATACTGTCTTACATACTCGCTGAGTGTGCAGTTGTAAACGCTCTTGAATGCAGCAATAAATGCCTTAACGCTGGGGAAGCCGTTTTCAACAGCCGCTCTTGTCTCAGATATACCGCTTGTCTGGATATCACGCAGAGCATGCTCAAGACGAACAAGGTTAAGATACTGCTTGAAAGTCTTTCTTGTGTTCTGCTTGAAGTAACGGGAAAAATATGTAGGAGTCAGACCAACGTGAGATGCAATCTCACCAAGTGTGATACGCTCTCTGAAGTTCAGCTTGATGTAATCAATAGCCTTCTTTGCGTACTCCAGCTCCTCATGCTCAATCTCGGTATGAGTCTTTGTTCTCTCTACAAGACACTTTGTACAAAGTTCAATGAGAATCTGTGTCATTGCAGATGTAATTTTAAGGTCTGTAAAATCCCCCTGCTCCTCAACGCAATCAACGATAAGGTCAAGCTGTCTTTTGATTTCAGCCTTTGCTGTGGGGTCTTTCTCAATGTCAAAACTGAAGGACTCAAAATCATCAAAGTATGCTTTGATGAAGTTGTAGGAATAAAGAACAACCAGATACTTTACGTTTTCTGCAGGGTCCTTGCCACAGGTCTGATGAATATCATCATTGTTAACAACAATGTACTCACCGTCAGAAAGTGTAAAATCCTCGTTGTTGGACATAACCCACAGGTCGCCCTTAAGAACATAATCAATCTCAATGTTCTTATGCCAGTGCTTATTTGTAAAGCACTCCTGACCGGGTTTGTCAAAAAGGGTTACTTTGCCGGGAAGATTATCATCCGCGGATACGATCTCATACTTGTACCTATAATTCTTTGCCATAAAACCACCTTGATTCTTTGATTATTATTATCCTATGGCAGTATATTATCATAAAGATTTCGCTTGTTTGTTCTTCTGTAGAATTAAAATAGCGAATTTAGCATTTTTTTGCACAATCCCCAAGAAAATTAAATTGAGCTTAACCTTTTTTATCTTTTTTAGAAAAATACCCACACTTTACCTGTCCGCATCAAATATAAATTGAAAACCTGATATTTATAATATATAATTATTCATATAAAGCCACAGGAGGAAATATGAAAAAACTACTTACAATTATCTCTTTTGTTCTTATAACCTGCCTTGTGCTGTGCATAGGTGTTCAGTATGCAATATGGAGATTTGACCTTTTTGAAGAAGATGAGCCAGTCCTTGGAACTGATCCCCCGCTCACCCTGCACTTCATCGATGTGGGACAGGGCGACTGCACCCTCATTGAGTCACAGGGACATTACGCCCTCATTGATGCAGGAGAATACTCAGAGCGGAACAAGGTTATGAAATATCTTACCGAAGAAGGGGTAGAAAGTCTTGACTTTATAATCTCCACCCATCCTCACTCAGACCATTGCGGTGGACTTTCTGATGTTATCAGACGCTACAATCCACCTTTTATGCTCTCTCCCAACGCAGATTCAGACTCACCATCCTGGGAGTATGTACTTGATGCAGCAGACGAGAGAGGTGTTGAATATATAACTCCCGAGCCTTATGATACATATCAGATAGGGGCAGCTACTCTGACTATCCTCTCTCCCTCATCGGACGCTATATACTCAAACCTTAACAACTACTCCATTGTGTCTATGGTTGAATATGAGGATTCATCATTTCTGATCACGGGTGACGCGGAATATCTTGTAGAGAATGAGTTGATGCGAAGCGGTTACGACCTGTCTGCTGATGTGCTAAGATGCGGTCATCACGGCAGTTCCAGTAGCACCAATGAGCGGTTTGTAAAAGCCGTAGACCCTGACGCAGCAATTATCAGTTGCGGCAAGGATAATGATTACGGACATCCACATATAGAAACAACCACAGTACTTAACAAGTACCAAATCCCCATATGGCGTACAGATGAAGACTCCAATATTATTGCCGAGACAGACGGCAAGGAAATCTATATTTATTCAAAAGACGAAGAAGCAGACGTTGAAACAGACACAGTAGATATCAATTACAAAGGATACATCGGCAACAAAAGTTCAAAGATTTATCATATGCCCTACTGCGGTTCTGTATCAGAAATGTATCAGAAAAACAAGGTGTATTTTGAGACAAAAGAAGACGCGGAAAACTCAGGATACAATCCCTGCGGAAGTTGTAAGCCCTACTGATTACACCCTATAAGAAGGTGAATAAATGCTTAATAATATTCTCTCCCTTAACTCATCCTGGGAGGTACTGGCAAAAACAAATAAACCTATTATCCTCTATGGCACAGGCAACGGCGCTGATATTGTCATTGACGAGCTTTGTCGTCTGGGAGTGAAAATCTCGGAGGTTGCCGCATCTGAGGGTTTTGTCCGCAAAAGAGATTTCCGCGGATTTACAGTCAAAAGCATTAAGGACATTACAGAAATCTATGAGGATTTTATTATAATCCTTGGCTTTGCATCCTCTATTCCCCAGGTTATGGAGGATATAAAGTCACTCTCAGAAAAGCACCGGGTGATTATGCCTGTGGTGCCTGTGTTCGGCAATACTATTTTCAATCGTAGGTATCTGGAAACGCACATTGACGAACTTATAAACATCAGAGATATGCTCTGTGATGAGGAATCAAAGAGAATCTTTGATAATATGATTCTCTTTCATTTTACAGGCGAACTCAAATATCTTTTCAATTCGGAAAGCACAAGAGAATCCGCCCTCACAGATATACTCAGACTCACAGACAAAGAAGATATGCTGGATTTAGGTGCATACAGAGGTGACACCATAGAGGAACTTATAAACCTCACAGGAGGGTATTCCTCTGTACTTTCATTGGAGCCTGATAAAAAATCTTTTGAAAAGTTATGCGCCTACCTCAAAGACAAAGAGAATACGCAGGCACTCCCCTATGCCGTATGGAACTGTGAGAAGGAACTTGTATTCTCAGGTGGAGGCGGCAGACAAAGCGCCCTCTCGCAAAACGGCAAATACACAGTACAGGCAGTAGCCGTTGACAGCATTACAAATGACAAAAAAATCACCTATGTAAAAATGGATGTTGAGGGTGTGGAGAAAGAGGCGATGGAAGGTATGCAGATTCTTCTGAAATCACAAAAGCCAAAACTCAGTATCGCTTGTTATCACCGCACCGAGGATTTATGCACACTTATCCCCCTGATAAAATCCATAAATCCCACCTACAGAATCCACCTGCGACACCACCCCTACATCCCATTCTGGGACACAAACCTATATTGCGTATAAAAGCAAACGGCACACACAGATATACTTCTGCGTGTGCCGTTTTTATCACTCAGTATTCAATTAAAATTCTATCCCTGCGATGTACTTCTGAATATCCGTGGCATCTTTGATACTTTCTTCTCCATCACGATTAAAATCAGAGATAAACTTTGGCAGATTAGAACCTCCTGCATAACCAAAATCCAGATAACCACCGTTATCATAGCCTTCTATCTCTGCAATAGACTTCTGAATATATGTTGCATCCTTTATTGTTAAAGTTCTGTCGCCATCCGTATCACCGATAAGTCTGCCCAGTTTTCCCTCTGTAAAGACTTTTTCTATTCCGGGAATGTTCTTATGATACGCAGTTGTAAGTGAATACAGTTCATTTGTTTCGGGGATAAAGATTGCCTTACCAAATTCAAAAGGTACGTTTGTGCTTGGATAATCAAACATTACATAGTCACCAAAGACTCTTCCTACAGAAGCATCAAGAACAAAATTGGTATTTACGGAAAGAACTACATAATCAGGAGTTGCTCCCTCTGTATCGCAGTTTTCAGGAGAATAATATTCGTATCCCTCATAGTAATCAACATACAACGAGAAATCAGAGGCATTTTCACTAAGAACTCGTGGCAACACCAGATCCGCATACTTATCTTCGTTTTTCACATTAACACAGGTGAGATATCCCCCTCCTCCAAGTTTCTCTCTAATGGGAGACAAGTCGCTTAAACAACCCTTCTCATACGCTTCTTCCAATGTATAAATACCATCTTCAGCAGAAACATACACTCCAAGGTCATAGGGATAATAAGCCCAACCTGTATACACACGCCAATCGCCGATGGCTTTGTATACATCTTTTCTTTCGGCACCAAGCCACTTGCAGGAACCAAAAAACAATTCAACTCCATCTATCTTCAAAGTATATCCAATACGAACCTTATCCCCTTCAGAGGGTTTCTTATCATCAGGCAGAATCTCTACACAATAGTCATAGAACTTCTCCTCAAGTAAGGTGTTGGTATCAACAGCGGATACAGAAACACAAGTTCCAAAAACTAGAATCAATACAAATACAAAACTTATAATTTTCTTCATAAAATCACCTCATTTGAAAATTGCGTTAATCAGTATTCTATCCCTGCGATGTACTTCTGAATATCCGTGGCATCTTTGATTGTTACATCTTCGTCTTTGTCAAAGTCGTATACAAGGCGGTTGTAATCCCCTAACGAAACTTTGGGATATTTCAAACCTGCCACACATTTCTGAATACAGGTTGCATCCTTGATTGTAAGTTCAAAATCTCCGTCACAATCGCCAACCTTAGCAATAGAGTAAGGTATTGTTTTCATTCCTTCTTCTATTCCGTTAAGTTCTGTTGCAATTGCTTCTTCAAGAGTCAGCAATTTGTTTTCAGCAGGAATATAGAACATATATCCGTGAATATATGGAGAATATGGACCTGTAACAACAGCAAAATCACCTATATAACTATCAACTAATATAGTTTGAACAAGGCAAAGGTAAACATCAACCATTATATAATCAGGAGTTGTTTCTGTTGAGCTTTTCTCCTCTGAATAATACATAAACTCCTCGGAGTAGCAATATGAATCACTAGGATTTTCAAAATCATCTGATGCTTCATTATTATACAAATCAGGATATTTCAACTCAAGCAATTCAAATATCTTGTCTTTATACATATAGCTCGGTTCCTCTGTGTATGCACCGACACTGATTGCGGAAAAGCTAACAAACAGAATTGAAACAATTAATACAAAAGACAGAATTCTTATATTCGATTTCTTCATAAAATCACCTCATAAGATTTATTTTGAAAAAGCAGTTTTTCCCTTCTTCACTACTTAGACGCAAATTTTCAAAAAAGACTCACAGTAAATTAAAAAAAAGTTTCAGAATTTTTCAAAACAGCAAGGGGAAAATAAACTGCCTTTCTTACAAGTTAATTATACCACCTGTAAAATAAAAAGTAAGGAGTTTACACTCCTAATACTAATTTTTGTACTGTTGCATAAATCATTTCCGATTTAGTTGTGTGTATTAAACAAGGCACCTGTTATATTGCACAGGTGCCTTCTGT
The DNA here is from genome assembly GCA_015065665.1 of Oscillospiraceae bacterium. GTDB lineage: Bacteria > Bacillota > Clostridia > Oscillospirales > Acutalibacteraceae > Ruminococcoides. The sequence continues at coordinate 6,855 of SVPX01000010.1, forward strand.
TATATCTGTGCCTTTTGCACAGGGGTTTTATTGATAAGCTTGTAAATCTCCGCTTTTGTAAGAGCTCCTGTCTTTCGTGCCTTTACCTCACCTTGAGAAACAAAAAGGGTTGTAGGAACACCCCTTACATTATACTTCCTTGCAAGGTCGGGGTTCTCCTCAATATTCACCACATAAAATTTTACATCAGAAAGTTCCTCTGCCACAGCTTTAAGAACAGTCTCTGTACCTTTGCAGAATCCGCACCAAGGAGCAGTAAAGGTCACCACCCCATCCGACTTACTGTTTATTACTTCCCTTTCAAAATTCTGTGAACCGATTTCTCTCATACATAATCCTCCTGCACTTTTCTTTTAGTATGTGCTATGGAGGATTTTTTATTTATCAAAAGGATGCCCCCTGAATGACTAAAGCCAACTCTCCCTCTTAGGGTAAGTGGGACTAAGGGGCGTCGAAGGCGCCGCCCCCTACGATGCCCCAAGGTAAAAACAAAAAACTCCGACAAGGAATAATCCTTATCGGAGTATTTTATCATTATTAAATCAGAATCCTTTTTAACCGAGGAGAACCGATAAAGAATTACTTCTTTGCCATTTCCTCGCGGATAACCTGAGCAATGCCTGTCTCTGTAAGACCGAACTTCTCAAGAAGCTCCCAAGCGGGACCTGAGTAACCGAAGCGGTCATACACACCAACCTTGCGAACAGGTACGGGACACTCGGATGTAACAACATCGCAAACTGCATCACCAAGACCACCGATTACGTTATGCTCTTCGATAGTGATGATTCTGCCTGTCTCCTGTGCTGCCTTGATAACAATTTCGCGGTCGATGGGCTTGATTGTGTGGATGTTGATAAGGCGAACATTTACGCCCTCTTTCTCCAGAGTCTCTACAGCCTTTCTTGCCTCGTTAACAACAAGACCTGTTGCAATAACTGTAATGTCTGAACCCTCGTGGAGAGTGATACCCTTGCCAAGCTCAAACTCGTAAGTCTCAGGGTCATTGAAGGAATCAATAGCAAGTCTGCCAAGACGGATATATACAGGGCCCTCAAGCTCGATGGCAGCCTTTGTAGCAGCCTTCATCTCGTAGTGGTCAGCAGGACAGATAACTGTCATACCGGGGATAGTACGCATAAGTGCTACATCCTCAAGGCACTGGTGAGTTGCACCGTCTTCGCCTGTGGAGATACCTGCGTGGGAACCTGCGATTTTAACATTAAGGTTGGGATAACCGATAGAGTTACGGATCTGCTCGTAAGCTCTGCCTGTTGCAAACATTGCAAAGGAAGCAGCTACGGGGATTTTACCGCAAGTAGAGAGACCTGCAGCAATACTCATCATATTGCCCTCTGCGATACCGCAGTCAAAGAATCTCTCGGGGAAAGCTTTCTGGAAAATAGAAGTTTTGGTTGCACCTGCAAGGTCTGCATCAAGTACAAGGATTTTGTCGTTTTCTTTGGCAAGTTCACACAGAGCCTCACCGAAGCTCTCTCTGGTTGCCTTTGTTACTACATCTGCCATCAGCACTCACCCTCCAGTCTTGTGATTTCTGCCTGAAGCTCTGCAGTAGCCTGTTCGAACTCAGCCTTGTTGGGGCCTTTGCCGTGCCAGTCTACCTGATTTTCCATAAAGGAAACGCCCTTACCCTTGACAGTCTTTGCAAGGATTGCTGTGGGCTGACCCTTTGCGGACTTAGCATTCTCAAATGCAGCCTCAATCTCGTCAAAGTTGTGGCCGTCAATCTTAACCACATTGAAGCCGAAGCTCTCGAACTTCTTATCAAGAGGCTCGATACCGCAAACCTCCGAAACAGGACCGTCAATCTGGAGTCCGTTCTGGTCTACGATAATAACAAGGTTGTCAAGTTTGTTGTGAGCAGCAAACATAGCAGCCTCCCAAACCTGGCCCTCTTCGCACTCGCCGTCACCCAGGATAGCGTAAACGCGGTAGTCCTTCTTATCGAACTTACCTGCAAGAGCCATACCACAAGCAGCGGATACGCCCTGTCCCAGTGAACCTGTGCTCATATCAATACCGGGTGTACCCTTCATATCGGGATGGCCCTGAAGCATTGCGCCAACATGACGGAGTTTTGTGAGTTCGTCCCACTCAAAGAAGCCCTTAAGTGCAAGTACTGCATAAAGGCTGGGACAACAATGTCCCTTGGATAATACAAATCGGTCCCTGTCTGCACCCTTGGGATCAGCGGGATCAACGTTCATTTCCTTGAAATAAAGATAGGTCATAATATCAGCAGCAGAAAGAGATCCGCCGGGATGACCTGACTTGGCATGAAATGTGCCGAGTACTGCGCCCAGTCTTGCCTTAGCAGCAAGAATCTGAAGCTGAAGCTTATCGTTGTTGTTCATGGCAACTGCCCCCTTACAAAAATTTGAAGCATACTAATACATAGTACTTTTATATATTATCACAAGTCTTTGATTCTATATTTACTTTTTGACAAAAAAACGCGTTTTTTTCTTTTTTGTAATATTGAACAAAAACAGTTACTCATATTCCTTTTAAATATATGCACTGAATAAATCGTATCATATAAACAGCACATAGCCTTGCAATATATAAAAATATGAAATATAATGGAAGTGGTGATTTATATGTTACTTGTTATAGATATCGGTAATACCAACATCAAATTCGGATTATTTGAGGGCGAGGAGCTTGTTATGCTTGCCCGTGTCTCCACAGACAGAACAAAGACATCTGACGAATTCGCAGGAGAAATCCACGCGATTATGAGAGTATACGGCTTTGACGAAAAGCAGATTGACGGCTGTATTATCTCAAGCGTTGTGCCTCAGGTGCTTCGCACTGTGAAACAGGCTATTATTACAACTGTTGGCATTGAGCCTCTGGTGGTTGGCCCCGGTATCAAGACAGGTCTCAACATCAAAATCGACAATCCGTCCTCAACAGGTGCAGACCTGGTTACAGGTTGCGTTGCGGCACTTCACCTTTATGGCGCACCCTCTATTGTCATCAGTATGGGTACCGCAACCACAATTATTGTGCTGGATAAAAATGGCGCAATGATTGGCGGTGCAATCTCTCCCGGTGTCAGCATATCAATGATGGCTCTCTCTGACAAAACCGCACTTCTGCCTTCGGTTGCTATGGAGGCTCCAAAGAAGGTTATCGGCAAGAATACCGATGAGTGTATCCGCTCAGGTGTTGTGCTGGGTAATGCCTGTATGATTGACGGTATGATTGACCGCATCAACAGTGAACTGGGCGAGGAATGTACAGTTGTTGCCACAGGCGGAATTGCACAGGAGATTATCCCCAGTTGCACCCACAATATTATTCTCAGGGACGACCTGATGCTTCAGGGACTCCGTATTATCTACAACAAAAACTGCGGTTAATTCCGCTCTGAGTAAACTTAATATATCAATAGTTTTCTTCGGCTTTTTTAGTCAAAAGCCGTAAATATATACAAGCGTCTCACCCACACAAAAATCTATCGGGGAGACAGCAGGAGGTATTTATTATGTCAAAAGGAAAATCCACCGTAAACCCCATGGTAGTTGAGATGACCATGACCGCTATTCTGGCGGCATTGATTATCCTCATGACCTTCACACCCATCGGATATATTCCCATTGGTCCTGTGAAGATGACACTTATGACTCTGCCTGTAGCTGTAGGCAGTATCGTGCTGGGTGTCCGCTCCGGTCTTATCCTGGGAACAATCTTTGGTCTCACAAGTTTCTATACCTGCTTCGGTATGGACTTTGTAGGTATGGGACTGCTCTCTATCAATCCATTCCTTACCTTTGTAATGTGCGTTGTACCCAGAATTCTCTGCGGTGTACTCCCTGCTTACATCTACAAGGCAATCAGCAAAAATGGTACAAAGAACACAATGGTAGCTATCCCTGTTGCAGGTGCAAGTGTGGCGGTAATCAACACAGTTTTCTTCCTCAGCTCAATGTGGTTGTTCTTCGGCAACAACTTAAGCGAAGTTGTAGGCGTGGCTATTGATAACATCTTTGCTCTGTTTGCACTTTTCGCAGGTACAAACGGACTTATTGAGATTGCTGTTAACATTGTAGTCGGTACTGCAATCTGCAAACCCCTTTTAATTGCTAAGAAAAGATTATTATGATTAACATAATCAGACTTCAGAAAGTAAATTCAACAAACACATACGCAAAGGCTCTCCTTAAATCCGGGGAGCCTTTAGTGCCTTATACGGTAGTTTATGCAAAAGAGCAGACAGAAGGCAAAGGCAGAATGGGCAGAAGCTGGGAAAGCAGTAAGGATGACACCCTGTGTATGAGTCTTATTATCCCCCACCTGTGCAAATCAGGTGTAACCTTACTGGTTGCTTTGGGAGTACACAAGGCGCTAAGAGATATCTGCCCCAAACTTCAGATAAAATGGCCCAATGATATAATCTGTGAAAGCAAAAAACTCTGCGGTATTCTCACCGAAAGTACAAATGGCGGTACGGTTATCGGTATCGGCATAAATGTGAATACTGAAAACTTCTCCTATGATATTGCAGACAAGGCAACCTCACTCAAAATGCTGACAGGCAGAGAATATGACAAGGAAGAAATCCTTCGGGAGGTTGCAACCTGCGTCTTTGATATTATAGACAAGCACAACGGAGAACTCACAAAAGAGGCAATAGAAGAATATCTTCCCCTGTGTGCAAATATTAATAGGCAGGTATCCTGGAAGGAATACACAGGCATAGCAACAACAGTTACACAGGAGGGCGCTCTCCTTGTAAAAACCGAAACAGGAGTAGCAGAAATCGCCTTCGGTGAAGTTGCAGTAAGCGGTATTTACTGATATATTTTTAAATAAAACAGGAGGCAACTTATATGAGAGAAATTGATATTAAAAATCTTGACTTCAACCCCTTTGTAAAAATCGGCAAGGAGTGGATGCTGATTACTGCAGGTAATGAAGAAAAGTTCAACACAATGACCGCATCCTGGGGCGGTGTTGGTGTGCTGTGGAATAAGGATGTGGCATTTACCTTTATCCGTCCCTGCCGTTACACCTACCAGTTTACCGAGAAAGAGGAGATGTTCTCTCTGTGCTTTTTCTCAGAATCTTACAGGGATGCTCTCACCCTCTGCGGCAGAAAGTCAGGCAGAGACTGTGACAAAATAAAAGAAGCAGGACTTACCCCTACTTTCATAGACGGTGTACCCTGCTTTGAAGAAGCAGACCTTGTTATCATCTGCCGCAAGATGTATGCGCAGGAAATGAACAAGGATTGTGCATACTCAGAGGAAGCAGCAAAGCACTACGGCGAGGATGAACCATACCACACCTTCTATGTAGGTGAGATTATAAAGGCATACACCAAGTAAAAGCACAATAAATCCGCACAAAATATCAAAAGGCTGTGTCACCAATCAAGGTGATACAGCCTTTTATTGTTTGTATTTTATGTTTTATTTATCTTCTGGAGGGTTCTTTTGCAAAGCATCTGGAAATCACAATAATTGCTGCAAACATCAGAAGGAATGTAAGTGTATAGTCAAAGAGTGCCATCGCCTCAGAAATAAGGAGCAAGTCAGACACAGGCTTTACATAAAGTGAAAGTCCGCCTAAAATGCCCAGTACACCTGTAAAATACATAAAGCCTCTGCCGAAAGACTTTGACAGATGTGATGTGCGTGAAATCTGAGAAATTCCCAGAAACATCAGCCACAACCCCATTATGTAAATAAGATTTACTGTGAAAAGTGCATTGTCCACATACTGAAAGATGTAGGCAAGTCCACAGAAAAATGAGATTATACCGTCAAACAACAGCCATCCGCTGCCTGATGCCTTCACACCCGAAGTAAAAAAAGCAAGTACGCTGATAACTCCGAACACCACCAGAGCAACACCGCAGATTGTATAGGAACTCATAACTGCAGAAAGTCCTGACACAACACTCCACAAGGCACCAAACACAAGAAAAACTGCAGATATTATCCAAAAAGCATTAAGTGTTTTTTTCATCTGTTTACCTCTATTTTTTATTTATCCTCTGTATCCTCTTCAAACTCAAGAGGTATGGGAAGATACTTTTTCTTCTGCATATTTGCTCCAACTCTGAATGCAACATACACAACCATAAACAGGGTGCATATTGATGCAAGTACTATGGACACAAGAGTCTGATTCTTCACAGGAATTCCTGCAACGGAAGTATATCCTTTTACAAGGGACATCTCTCCATCTTCCAAGGATACTTTCTCTGTAAATACAGAGTCTGTCTGCTGAGATGCAGAATCGCTATCACCATTATCTGTCGATGAAGAAACCTTGACAGTTGATATAGTGAACACATCCTCAGACAACACTTCACCCTTGCCGTCAATTACACCGGATATTGCAACTCCGATTCTTGCATCAGTCTCTGTCAGCGACTTGAGTTTTATGGCGATAACAGGTGTGGACTCTTCGCAGGAGATTACACCATCGGCAATGCCCACAATCTGAACCTTGCCGCTATCAAGAGCATTGATGCTGTGATTAAGATTATCAACACAGACAGTTGCTCCGTAATATACAATCTGTTCTGTATCATATTCAAGAAGAATTTCAAAAGCAGAAACACCCCTATCACACTTTGGAGAAAATATGAGTTCATATGTGCCACTTATACCACTCTGTGTATCTGAGAGGGAGATTTCTGTGGTACCCTGTGCAGATGCTGTTACAAGTGACAATACCATAAGCAAAGCACACAGAATGTACACTATGCTCTTTTTAAGCAGTCTTACTTTTTTCATATAATAAAACCACCATTCACACCAAGAATCTGACCTGTAATAAACTCTGCTCTGTCACTGCAGAGAAAAGCCACAGAGTCGGCAATATCCTTGGGAGTACCTAGTCTGCCAAGAGGTGTTTCTTCCATAAGGGATGCGATAGTTTCATCGTCAATGTCATTCAGCATATCTGTCTTGATAACGCCGGGACAAACACAGTTAACGCGGATGCCTGAGGGTGCAAGTTCCTTTGCAAGTGCCTGAGTAAGTCCGATAACACCAGCTTTTGCGGCGGAATAATGCACCTCGCAGGATGCACCAACCTGTCCCCACATAGAACTGATGTTAACAATACTTCCGCTTTTCTGGTTAACCATATATTTAACAGCGGCACGGCTGCAGTTGAACACACCTGTCAGATTGGTACCAATCATCTCATCCCAATCCTCATCGGTAATATCAGTAAAGAGTTTGTATCCCGCAATTCCTGCATTGTTCACAAGCACGTCAACAGCACCGAAGTTCCTGTATGCTGTATCAATGAGAGCCTGAGCCTCAGAGGAAACTGACACGTCAGCCTTCTGGGCTATAGCCGCAACGCCATAGCCGGAAATCAGCACATCTGCAAGATTCTCTGCCCTCTCTTTATTCACTTTATATCCTAAAATTACGTTGTAGCCGCTCTTTGCAAGAGCCACTGCACAGGCGGCACCGATTCCTCGGGACGCACCTGTCACTACTGCGGTTTTCACAACAAAAACCTCCTGTTTAAGATATAGATTTTTAAAAAATTACTTCTTCTTGAAGCCGTCCTTAAGGGATACACTGCGGTTGAAAATAAGGTTTTCGGGAGTACTGTCCTTATCTGCGCAGAAGTAACCAAGTCTCATAAACTGATAGCCTGTGCCAACCTGTGCATTTTCAAGGGAACGCTCAACCTTACAACCTGTGAGAACCTTGAGGGACTCGGGGTTAAGGAAATCAAGGAAGTTTCTGTCGCCTGCATCGGGGTCGGGAACTGTGAAGAGATTATCGTAAAGTCTTACCTCTGCCTCAGCACAGTTTGCGGCATCTACCCAATGGATAGTACCTCTTACCTTTCTGCCGTCAGGTGTGTTACCGCCCTTGGTCTCAGGGTCATAAGTTGCATAAACTTCAACTACATTACCCTCTTCGTCCTTCTTACAGCCTGTGCATTTTACAATATATGCAGACTTAAGACGAACCTCGTTGCCGGGATAGAGTCTCTGATAGCCCTTGATAGGCTCTTCCATAAAGTCCTCTGCCTCGATATAACACTCTCTTGTGAAAGTGATGGTTCTCTTGCCGTCTTCTTCTCGGTTGGGGTTATTCTCAACCTCAAAGGTCTCACTCATACCCTCAGGGTAGTTCTCGATAATAAGTTTTACAGGGTTGATAACAGCCATAACTCGCTGTGCCTTTTCGTTCAGGTCTTCTCTGAGGCAATGCTCAAGGAAGCTGTACTCAACAACAGAGTTAACCTTGGAAACGCCGTTACGCTCTGTAAAGTTACGGATAGACTGGGGGGTGTAACCTCTGCGTCTTAATCCGCACAGAGTAGGCATACGGGGGTCATCCCAGCCGCTTACATAGCCGTCATCAACCAGTGTACGGAGTTTACGCTTTGACATAACTGTGTTGTTGATGCCAAGACGAGCAAACTCAATCTGACGGGGTTTTGCAGGTACGGATACATTTGCGATAACCCAATCATAGAGAGGTCTGTGGTCCTCAAACTCAAGAGAACAAAGGCTGTGAGTGATATGCTCCATAGCATCCTCAATAGGATGAGCAAAGTCATACATAGGATAGATAACCCACTTGTTGCCTGTTCTGTGGTGAGGGAGCTTATTGATTCTGTAGATAACAGGATCACGCATATTGAAGTTACCACTTGCAAGGTCAATCTTTGCACGGAGTGTCATTGTGCCTTCTTCAAACTCGCCGTTTTTCATTCTCTCAAAGAGTTCAAGGCTCTCCTCTACAGGTCTGTCGCGATAGGGGCTCTGTGCAGGAGTAGTCAGGTCGCCTCTGTACTCACGCATCTGCTCAGCAGTAAGTTCGCATACATAAGCAAGACCTTTCTCGATAAGTTCCACAGCAAAGCGGTACATATCATCAAAGTAGTCAGAAGCATAGTAGAATCTGTCGTCCCAATCGAAGCCCAGCCACTTGATATCTTCTTTGATAGCGTCTACATACTCCACATCCTCTTTGGTGGGGTTTGTGTCGTCCATACGAAGGTTACATACACCGCCGTATTTCTGGGCTGTACCGAAGTCAATGCAGATAGCCTTTGCGTGGCCGATGTGGAGGTAGCCGTTAGGCTCGGGTGGGAAACGGGTGTGTACTGTCATACCCTCGTACTGACCGCCCTCGGCAATATCCTCGTCAATGAAATCGTGGATAAAGTTGGAGGGCATTACTTTTTCATCATTCATTTCTGCAGTAATTTTCTCGTCTGCCATTTATGTTCACCTTTCTTAAAGTAAATTATACAAAAGTCTTAAGCGTTAAGTTTTGCAAGTCCGATTTCCATTCTTCTCATGGACTCTTCTTTGCCCAGGATATCAAGAATCTCAACTGCACCGCCGGGGGTAACAGCCTTACCTGCTACTGCGATTCGTGCAGGCCACATTACTGTGCCATTCTTCAGTTCCATCTTCTCTGCAAGAGAAATGAGCAGTTCCTTGATGCTGTCGCAGTTCCAGTCAGAGAGAGCAGAAAGCTCGTCATACACAGCCTTAAGGAGCATAGGAGCATTCTCAAGGTTGGTCTTGCTCTTTTTATTCACAAAGAGTTCTGCCTCGTACTCGGGCAGTTCACTCAGGAAGTCAATCATAGGAGGAATATCTGTGAGTTTTACTGTTCTCTGTTGCAGTATTGCAGTAAGCTTCATTGCATCGTAGGGTGTATCACCGAAAACTTCTTTGAAGAAGGGGTCTGCAACAGAGGCAAACTCCTCTTGAGTCATAGCTCTCAGGTACTCTGCATTGAGCCAGGAGAGTTTATCGTAGTCAAACACAGAGGGAGACTTGGAAATCTCATCAACATGGAAGTTCTCACAAAGTTCTGAGAGTGTAAAAATCTCCTGATTTGACTTGGGACACCAGCCTAAGAGGGCGATATAGTTGATGATAGCCTGAGGCAGATAGCCGTCACGCACCAAATCCTCAAAACCTGTTGCACCGTGACGCTTTGAGAGTTTTGATACAGAGCCGTCCTCGTTCTTGCCCATAATCAGAGGCAGATGCACATAGGTGGGAATTTCCCAGCCGAATGCTTCGTAAAGCAGGTTGTACTTGGGAGTTGAGCTTAAGTACTCGCAACCTCTTACAACATGGGTAATACCCATTGTGTGGTCGTCAATAACATTAGCAAAATTATATGTGGGATAGCCGTCAGACTTAATGAGAATCTGGTCTGTCAGCTCGGAATTTTCAACTGTGATATCACCGAAAACTGCATCTGAGAATGTAGTGGAGCCTGTCAAGGGCATCTTCTGACGGATAACGTAAGGTACACCCTCAGCGAGAAGTCTGTCGATTTCTTCCTGACTGAGGTCTCTGCAGTGACCGTCATAACCACCGCCTACAGTTTCCTCAGAGAGTTTTTCAAGTCTTTCCTTTGTGCAGAAACAGCGGTATGCCTTGCCCTCTTTAATAAGTTGCTCAGCGTAAGGCAAATACATATCCTTTCTCTCAGACTGAACATAGGGGCCGAAATCGCCGCCTACATCGGGGCCTTCATCGTGATTAAGCCCTGCAACCTTGAGAGTGTTGTAGATAACATCAACTGCACCCTCAACAAGACGCTCACGGTCGGTGTCCTCAATACGAAGAACAAACTTACCTCCCTGACTTTTTGCAATCAGGTACTCATAAAGTGCTGTTCTCAGGTTTCCCACATGCATAAAACCTGTGGGACTGGGAGCATATCGTGTACGAACTGTCATATTTAAAACCATCCTTTCGGGATTAATTCATAATTTACCCATAGTATCACATTTTAATAACTTATTTTACCACAATTAAAGTAATAATACAATTATATTGCGAAAATATTTTTGCAGAAAACAAAAGACATTTTAACACAAAAAAATAGAGGACTAAGTGTGTGAAAACACTCAGTCCTTTTTTTGATACATCAAGTTACCTTTTCATCGTAGGGACCGGCGTCCTCGACGGTCCTGTTTATTAAAGGTTGATAAAAATATGATACTCCAGATAAGCAACAATATGTTTCAGCCGCATAGTTGATTAATCTATAAACCTTTCGGACCGTCGGGGACGCCGGTCCCTACAAATAATCACTCACATTTTTCACCCTGATAAAATCTGTCCTCTACCCATCTTCCGGGATTATTACTTATATATTCATAGATTTCTCTATAATCCCTTTCTCCTCTGATTACATGGTCGTAAGAACGACTTTGCCAGATATTTTCTCCATACTCTTTATTACAAAAACGCTTGAAGGTTGATACAAATTTTGAAATTTCCGAATTAACATTATTTACTTTACAAAACTCTGATTTATATTCAAGTTGATTTTCCTCGGATTTTATCACAAGCAAAAATGAATATGGTTAGGCATTATCACATAGTTGTCAATATCTATGTGAGTATAAAACTCATTCATCTGTTGTAAATATTTCTCAGCAATTCTGCCGTAATCTGTGAGTTTCACTTCAGGACCGGCGTCCTCAACGGTCCCTACAATTATCTCAGAAAGGATTTCTCTCTTATCCTTTGTAGCAATAGTAACAAAGTATGCTCCGGGAGTACTGTAATTATAAAAAGGAAGCCTTATATTTTTTCTCTGTAACAACATACTCAACCTTTGATTTATTCATCTATAGTTTCGTCTTTTTGTGTGTTTATATGATGCTGTATTACCCGGTCAATCTCCTGAGCAGGTCTGCCGGAAACTGTTGCAAGGCGATAATACTTTTCTTTATTCTCCTCGTCACCTTTGAGAGCAAAGATAACAGCAAGTAAAGTAGCCGCTTCAACTCCGTTGTTCTTTATCTCAAGTGCTTTTTGTGCATCAGCAATTGCTTTGTCATACTCCTGCATTCTGAAATAGCAGTTTGCTCTGTTGTTATATGCAAAGTAATTGTTACGGTCACAATCGATTGCCTCATCATAATGGCTGAGTGCTAACTTGAAATCACCCTGTTGTAAGTGCAGTCCTGCAAGATTGCTGTGAACCTGACTGTTTCTCGGGGAACTCTCCAGGAGATTATAATAAACCTTAATAGCGTAATCTGTAAGTCCCATATCCGTATAGCACAGAGCAGAAAACAAAAGAACAGGAGCAAGGTCGTTCTCACTCTTTGCTTCCTTTGCAAGGGTAAATAAAAGTTTCAGGGCCTTTCTGTAATTTGATTCGTCATAAAACCTTGTGGCAGAAACCAGTTTTTTTCTCAGAGCAGGACTATGCTGAAAAGCTCCGCCCAGTTCTTTTGCATAAGCGTTCTCATAAAAGCTGAGACTCGCTCTGCCTTCGCCTTTGAACATTCTGATAAATGATGCTATGGCAAAGCAAAATATTAAAACCAACTTAAGCAGATTATCCTGATAAGGGCTGTTGTTCCATACTACATCGTAAATATAAAACCCAAGACAGCCCAAGGCTAAAACTGCTAATATACAAGCAGTAATAACCTGAACAGTTTTCTTATTCATAGTCTTACCCCTCTTATAGTTTTATCGATTTACAAGCCTCCCTTGTGTAAAGGGAGGCTTTACGGTGTTAATAAAAATATTACTCGTTCATTCCACAGCACTTCTTGTACTTTTTACCGCTTCCGCAGGGACAGGGGTCGTTTCTGCCCACTTTCTTGCCCTTTCTGACAGTTTTGTTGGTAGACATTGTGCCATCGCCTGAGAACTCCACAGGCTTTGCAACCTGCTCACGCTTGATTGCGGCGGACACAGGATTTACGCTGGGTGCCTGGGCATTACCCCCAAGGATTACCTCGTGTCTTGCAGCAGCGGCTTTCTCAGCCTCGCGGCGCATACGCTCACGCTCAAGTTCTCTCTGCTGGATTGTGTATACACTCACAGGCATTGTAAGTGTCAGTTTGACTGCATCCTGACGGATAGACTCAATCATCTGGTCAAACATATCAAAGCCCTCGTGGGTGTACTCTACTACAGGGTCATGCTGTGCATAGGCACGCATACGGATACCCTGCTTCAACTCTTCCATATCGTCAATATGCTCCATCCAGTGTGTATCTACTGCACGAAGCAGGGATACACGCTCAATCTCCCGCATTGTATCTTTGGAGAGAAGTTCCTCATACTGTGCGTAAATATCTGCGGCACGATTAAGTAGCATCTCAGTAACATCGGATGCTGTGAGAGATTTAAGTTCATCCTCTGTGAATACAAGAGTACACTTATCTCCATCCACAAGCCAGCCGTTGTAGTACTCTCTCAGGCTCAAAAGGTTCCAGTTTTCCTGCTCACCGCTTAAGTAAGTCTCAACATTTGCAGTAATAGTCTGCTGAATCATACCCATAATTGTCTCGTGGATATCCTCGCCGTCAAGAACCTGGTTACGCTGTGTATAGATAATCTCTCGCTGACGGTTCATAACATCGTCAAACTGGAGAACATTCTTTCTTGCACCAAAGTGGTTCTGCTCAACCTTCTGCTGAGCATTCTCGATAACATTGGAGAAGAGTTTGATATCAATAGCCACATTCTCGCTGCCTGCGAATCTGTCCATAATCATCTTCATACGCTCACCGCCGAAGATACGCATAAGGTCATCCTCAGCAGAAAGGAAGAACTGGCTTTGTCCGGGGTCACCCTGACGACCTGCTCGACCGCGGAGCTGGTTATCAATTCGGCGGGACTCGTGACGCTCTGTACCGATAATAAACAGACCGCCTGCCTCGCGTACTTTCTCTGCCTCTTCTTTAAGTTCTTCTTTGAACTGGGTGTGAAGTTCGGTGAATGTGCGTCTTGCCTCGATAATCTCCTGATTATCTGTATCTGCAAAACCTGTTGCTTCAACGATAAGTTCATCGGAGAAGCCCATTTTACGCATTTTGGAGGTCGCCATAAACTCAGCGTTACCGCCAAGGATAATATCGGTGCCTCGACCTGCCATATTTGTTGCGATTGTAACAGCACCCAGTTTACCTGCCTGAGCAACAATCTCAGCCTCTTTTTCGTGCTGTTTTGCGTTCAGAACATTATGAGCGATACCCCTTCTCTTAAGCATTTTTGAGAGGAGTTCTGACTTCTCGATAGATACTGTACCAACCAGCACAGGCTGACCTTTTTCGTGACACTTGATGATGGTCTCGATAACAGCCTCATACTTGCCGTTCATTGTTGCGTAGAAGCAATCGTTCATATCCTTACGGGCAAGAGGACGGTTTGTGGGAACCTCTACAACATCCAGTTTGTAAATCTCTCTGAACTCCTGCTCCTCAGTCATAGCAGTACCTGTCATACCGGAGAGTTTCTTGTAAAGACGGAAGTAGTTCTGGAATGTGATTGTGGCAAGAGTTTTGTTCTCATTCTGAATCTCTACGCCTTCTTTTGCTTCGATAGCCTGATGTAAGCCTTCGTTGAAGCGTCTGCCGTACATCAGACGGCCTGTGAACTCGTCAACAATGATGATTTCGCCGTCTTTGTTTACATAGTCAATATCAAGGTGCATAACACCATGGGCTCTGATTGCAAGGTTAATGTGGTGCTGGAGTGTCAGGTTATCAGGATCAGTAAGGTTTTCAATACCAAAATGCTCCTCAGCCTTTCTTACACCCACCTGAGTGAGAGTTGCAGACTTTGCCTTCTCGTCAACAATGTAGTCAATGCCGTTTTCTTCAAAGAAAGCCTCCATATCTTCCTTGGAGTCAACCTCGGTGAACACGTGCTTTTTCAGATGCTTTGCAAAATCCTCTGCACGCTGATACATATCTGTGGATTTGTCGCCCTGACCTGAAATAATCAGAGGTGTTCTTGCCTCGTCAATGAGGATTGAGTCAACCTCGTCAACTACTGCGAAAGCGTGACCGCGCTGTACTCTGCGCTCCTTGTAAACCACCATGTTATCACGCAGGTAGTCAAAGCCGAATTCGTTATTTGTGCCGTATGTAATATCTGCGTTGTAAGCCGCCTGTCGCATATCGGGGGTAATATCGTGGACAATAAGACCAACTGTAAGTCCTAAGAAGCGGTAAAGTTTGCCCATCCACTCAGAGTCACGGGTTGCAAGGTAATCGTTGACTGTAACAATATGCACACCCTCACCTGTAAGTGCGTTAAGGTATGCAGGGAGAGTTGCCACCAGAGTTTTACCCTCACCTGTTTTCATCTCGGCAATTCTGCCCTGATGAAGTACAATACCACCCAGAATCTGCACAGGGAAGTGCTTCATACCCAGCACACGCCAGGATGCCTCACGGCATACTGCGAATGCATCGGGGAGGATGTCGTCGGTTGTTTCTCCCTTTGCAAGACGGTCTTTGAGTACAGTTGTCTGAGCCTTCAGTTCGCTGTCTGACATCTTGCTGTACTTTTCTTCCAGAGCCAGAGTTTTATCGCACAAAGGCTGGATTCTCTTGATTTCTCTTTTGCTGTAGCTTCCGAACAAAGCCTTCAGAAAATTTGCCATTATATACTCTTCCTTTCGGTTTATAAAGATAAATCGGACAACATATCATCCCATTATAATCAATATTTATTTAGTCTATCATACCATACAAAGATAAAAAAATAAAGTGAATTTTGAAAAACCCTTGATTTCTCCTGCAAAATTTACAAACAGGAAACAAAAAACGCACGACCGAAATCGTGCGTTTGTCATTTATTCTGCAACTTAACCTTCAAAGCCTAAGGATTTTGCACTCTCTATCATAGCAGTTCGTGCAATTGGACCTGCGGTGTAAAAGCCGTAACCGCCTTCTTCAACTACCACCGCAAAGGCAAGGGGATAATCCTCGTCTGTGCTGTAGCCTACCATCCAGGCATTAGGCTCTTTGCCCTCACCTACCTCAGCAGTACCTGTCTTGGCACCTACTGTAAGCCCTCCGAACATACTGTCACCATAGTAATCGGAGATAGTATACCTCATAATCTCCTGCATTCTCTGTGCTGTATTCTCGCTCATAAATCGAGGAGAATTTCCTGAGTACACCCCGTCAATATAGGTGGGGAGCTTGGCGCTTCCGCCGTTTGCAATGGCTCCGCAGAGGATTGCCATCTGGGCAGGATTCACCATATCAGTATACTGTCCTACACCTGACCATGCAAGTTGATTTCCGTTGGCATCTTTAAGGTCAAAATGTCCCTGTGCTGACTTTACACCGCTTATATTATAGCTCCTTGTAACACCCAGTTTTTCTGATGTACTCTGCATTTTATCAGCACCCACAGCGGTTGCCGCATCTGCAAAAGCGATATTACAGGACCAGGCAAAAGCCTCTTTAAGGCTCATTTCTCCGTGATGTTCAAGACAGGTTACATCGTCACCGTCAAACTCCTTTTTACCATTGCAGGTGAAAGTCATATTCTCAGCATCAGGGTATTCCTCAAGAAGAGCAACAGTGGTAATAATCTTGTAGATTGAGCCGGGAGAATAAGTGCTGGAGATTGCGTTGTTAAGGTATGCTCCATCAGGGATAGTATCGGGTACATTCTGCGGGTCGTAAGCGGGAGTGCTGACCATACACAGCACTTCGCCCGTCTTGTAGTTATATACAAAACAGGCTCCCTTTAAACCATCAAAAGCCTCGTAAACCTTGCCGCACACATTCGCATCAAGGGTGAGCCTCATATTGCCCTTTGACCTGAGGCTCTCGGGCAGACCGTATCCGAAGATACTTGAGTGACCTACAAGCTGAGCCCTGTATCTTGTCTGCAGAGCAGTTGCAATATTGTATGACGAGTCCCCCACCGCGTGGAGCGTACCCAGTCGGATATTATAATCATCGCTGTAAAGTCGCTGACTGTTCTCAGAATATGCAAGAGGGGTTTTGTTGCGGTCGTATATTGTACCTGCAGAACTGAGTCCTTTGCCTGTAGAGAGATACTGGTTATAGGTCTGACTTGCCCACAGGCTGTTTTCTGTAATGTAGCGAAAGCATAAGAACCCAAGCCCTAAGAGGAAACTCAGAGCCAGTATAAGGGATATTATACTTCGTGACATAATTTTTTTCATAACAAATCCTTTTTACAAATTACTCTCTGCCTTTGATAAAAGTCTTTGAGTAAGTTCTTTCGTCTGCCGCTTTGATGAAACTTAAGAGTCCCCAGCAGGAAATCATACTGGAACCGCCTGCGCTGATAAAAGGCAGGGTTACACCTGTAAGAGGCAGAATATCTGTACATCCGAAGATGTTGAGAGCCGTCTGTACAAGCATCATAGATGCAGCACAACAGGCAGAAATTGAATAGAATGTACTGCGGGCTCTGGTAGAAATTGCTCTTGAATAAATCACAAGTCCGCAGATTACAAGTGCCATAAGAAGAGCTATGATAAGTCCCATTTCTTCTGTAAGTATACCAAATACAAGGTCGGTTTCTGATGCACCGTAATAACGGAGAATACCGTTACCAACACCTGTGCCAAAAAGTCCCCCTGAGGAAATATAAGTCAGCACACCTGACTGCTGGTATCCTGCATCATAGGGGTCTTCCAATGCGTGTCCCCATATAGCAAAACGCTGAGCAATATAGGGTTTGAACTGGAGTACAAGTATAACTGCAAACACAGCACCTGCCACAGCCAGCATAACCGTCTTGTAGTCACCTGAACGAATAATTGAGATAACAAGGAAAGTAACAAAGAAAATAAGTGCTGTACCAAAGTCGCCCATCAGTGCCAATGCACCTACGCAAAGAGCAGAAAAAGCAATAAATTCAATAAGATTCCGCCTTGTCTGCAGATGGTCAAGAGCAGAAGCACCCACAAAAATGTATGCAATCTTGACTATCTCCGAAGGTTGCAGAGAAACTCCGCCGATATAGATTCTGTTGGCGGCACCATACTCCATTTTACCAAAGGCAAGGTTTACAGCAAGAAAACCCAGAGCCACAATCATAACCGCCATTCGCCACTTCACAATTCGGTCGGGATTAGAGATAAACATAAGCATAAAGAGATAACAGGCGGCACCAACAATGGCGGCAATAATCTGAATCCACGCATCCTTGATGTCCTGCTCTACCAGAAGCAAAGAACCTGTACCCGTCATAAACAGCGCCAGAGTTTCCAGTTCAAAATTCTTTCGGCTGAAAACTCCCCTTGAGAATGCAAATAGCACCCAGGAGAACATCACCATAGCACCCAACACCTCAAAGGCATCAAGCCTGAATTCTCCGTAGGTTATGCAGACTTCCACCGCCATAAACAAATGGAAAAGATTGACGAGAAGTATGAGCAAAGGCGCGGAAACACTGGGTTTTGAGGACACCCGCGAGAAAAACCAATGATGAGGAATCTCTCCCGAATACTCGTCTGCACGGCGTAGAGCAAGGGTTGTGGAGCCAATCTGAATCTCATCATCAAGATTCAGATGATGCCTTTTTTCTACAGGTCTTCCGTTGACTTTTGTACCCGACTTTGATCCCACATCCGACACAAACCAACCTTCTTTTCGTCTTAAAAGCACACAATGACTCCTTGAAACTGTGGGATCTTCGATAACTATATCATTGCTCCTGGCTCTGCCGATGGAATTCTCCCAGCAGAGTACGGGAATTTTCTTTTTTATTGTCTTATTATAAAGCATAACAAGAGGTGCTTCCTGACGCTTCTGACGGCGCATTGAGCCAAAGCACTGATATACAATAAACAAAGCATAGATAACAAGCAAAGTGCGTAAACCCACCACCGCAACATCGGCAAACCATTGCATCAGAACACACCACCTTTCTTATTTACTCAAGTTATTCTGAAATCAATATCCTTTACAGATATATTATTACCTGCAAAGTCATAAGTCAACAAACAAAATTGTAATATAAAGACAACCTGTAAACAGGCTGTGTATAAAATGTAAAAATACACAGATAAATCAAAACTCCGTCTGCGAATTCATCACAGACGGAGATAGAATGTATATTACTCAACAGTAACGGATTTTGCCAGGTTTCTGGGCTTATCAACATCGTTACCGCGCTTGTAGGATGTATAGTAAGCCAGAAGCTGAAGAGGTACTGCCGCCAACATAGGCATAAGACTCTCTTCAATTCTGGGTACGCGGATAATGTAATCAGCTATATCGTCACCAATCTCAATCTCATCATCACAAACAAGGATAACCATAGCACCTCTTGCCTTTACTTCCTTGATGTTGCTTACAGTCTTATCAAGGAGTGAGGTCTGAGTTGCAACTGCAATAACAGGCATTCCGTCTGTAATAAGAGAGATTGTGCCGTGCTTAAGCTCACCTGCAGCATAAGCCTCGGAGTGAATGTAGGAAATCTCCTTAAGTTTAAGGGAACCCTCCATAGACAGAGCATAGTCAAGACCTCTGCCGATATATAGCAGATTCTCAGCATCAATAAGTTTGTTTGCTATATTACTGCACACAGGGTCTACATCAGTGATGGTTTTCTCAAGATGTATGGGAACAAACATAAGAGCCTGTGTAAGTCTGCGGCATTCAGCCTCGTCAATATGACCTTTGGAGAGAGCCATCTTGAAGCCTAAGAGGTACATAACGGAAATCTGCACCATATAAGCCTTTGTAGATGCAACAGCAATCTCGGGACCTGCGTGTGTATAGATAAGCATATCTGCTTCACGGGCAATGGAGCTACCCTTTGCGTTAACAATGGCAAGAGTCTTTGCGCCCATCTTCTTTGCAAGTCTCATAGCAGCAAGGCTGTCTGCGGTTTCGCCTGACTGAGAAATAATAATTACCAGGTCTCCCTCTTTGATAAGGGGATCACGATAACGGAATTCAGATGCAATATCCACAATAACAGGCACTTTTGCCAGTTTCTCTATAACATACTTGCCTACCATACCTGCATGCATTGCAGTACCACAGGCAACAATATAAATCTGATTAATAGCCTTGAGGCTTTCTACGGTGATTGAACATTCCTCAAGACAGGGAAGCCCATTGGAAATTCTGGGGGTAATTGTAGTTTTGACTGCTGTAGGCTGCTCGTGAATCTCTTTGAGCATAAAATGCTCGTAGCCACCCTTTTCTGCTGCTTCCTGGTTCCAGTCGGCAACCTTCAGTTCTTTTGTGATAGCATTACCCTCCAGGTCACAGAAGCTTACACCCTGAGAGTCCAGGTGTGCAATCTCATCGTGTTCAAGGAGATAGTACTGATTTGTATATTTGATAATAGCGGGAACGTCAGATGCAATAAAGCTCTCACCTTCAGCAACACCAACAATAAGGGGACTCTCTCGTCTTACTGCAAAGAGTTCACCCTCTCTGTCTGCAAAGAGGATTCCAAGTGCAAAGGAACCTTCTACCTGAGAGAGAGTCTTGCTGATAGCCTCTACAGGATTACCATTATAGTTGAAGTCCAGAAGCTGAGCCACAACCTCTGTGTCAGTCTCGCTGACAAATACTCTGCCCTGAGAGATAAGATATTCTTTCAGTTCCTTGTAATTCTCGATAATACCATTATGTACAAGAGTAACTTTATCTCCGCCTCTGTGGGGATGAGAGTTGACAGCAGAAGGAATACCGTGGGTAGCCCAACGGGTGTGACCTACACCTGCGTGACCTGCAGGTGCACCCTCCATATCCATCTTAGCCTGAAGGTCATCCAGTCTGCCTTTTTCCTTTGCTACTTTGATTTTACCGTCTTCAAAAACTGCAATACCCGCCGAATCATATCCGCGGTATTCAAGCTTTCTCAGTGCATCAACCAGCACCTCGCTGCAGTCTTTAGGTCCTACATATCCGACAATTCCGCACATAAAAATGCTCCTTAAAGTAAGTATAGGTCAAAATTCTTGCCGAAGTATTTCTCAGTAAGAACAGTTAATATCTCAATAAATCAAAACACAGATTATCTGTTGGTTTTGTGATTAAATGTGGGGACAATCTCGCTGAGCATCTCAACAACACCATCGCTGTCGTTATTCTCAGCAAACTTCCTAAGTCTTGAGAGTTTCTCAAGCAGGTCTACTTCATCTATTGCAATTTGATTGCCGATAAAGATTTTCTTGTTTTCTGTGGATTTGAGTCCTTCTTCGTTCATAAGAAGTTCCTCAAAGAGTTTTTCACCGGGTCTGAGACCTGTGAACTTAATTTCCACATCCCTGTAAGGCACCTTGCCGTACATTCGGATAAGGTTTTCTGCCAAGGTTGTGATTTTTACAGGTTCGCCCATATCAAGAACGAATATCTCGCCCCCCTGAGCCATGGCACCTGCCTGAAGAACAAGAGACACCGCCTCGGGGATTGTCATAAAGTACCTGATGATATCAGGGTGAGTAACGGTAACAGGTTTACCGTTCTCAATCTGGCGTCTGAACAAGGGAATAACAGAGCCGTTTGAACCCAGAACATTACCAAATCTGGTAGTGATAAAGTCTGTTTTATCAGCGTGCTGTGCCTTGTACTGAACTATCATCTCACAAACACGCTTTGTTGCACCCATAACATTTGTGGGGTTAACTGCCTTGTCTGTGGAAATCATAATGAACTTTTCAACAAGATACTTTTCAGCCAGAGTTGCTGTGTTGAAAGTACCGTAGATGTTATTCTTTACAGCTTCCTCGGGGCTTGTTTCCATCAGAGGAACGTGCTTGTGAGCAGCAGCATGGAACACAACCTCAGGTCTGTATTTATCGAAGATTCTATCCATCTTCTCGTAATCTCTGACAGAAGCAATAAGGGTTACAACATTAACGCTGTCACCATACTCCAGCATAAGTTCCTGCTGTATATCGTATGCGTTATTCTCGTAAATATCAACTATAACTATCTGTTTTGGATTGTATTTTGCAATCTGACGCACCAGTTCACTACCGATTGAGCCGCCGCCACCGGTAACCATAAACACCTTGCCCTCAACAAAATCCTTTGTCTGTTCTTTGTCAAAGGTAATAGGTTCTCTGCCAAGCAGGTCCTCAATACGGATATCCTTAACCTGATTGAGAAGCTGAGGGTTGCCGTCATCAAAGAGAAGCTGGCTGAGATAAGGAACCATTTTTATTTTGCACTGAGTCTGTGAACAGAGAGCAAGGATTCGCTGCCTGTCATCTTCAGAGCAGGAGGGAATAGCAAAAACTATAAGTGAAATACTGCTTTGTTTGCAAAGCTGAGGAATATCAGCACTGTTGCCAAGAACAGGAACACCCATAATCTTGCTGCCCAGTTTGCTTCTATCATCATCCACAAGACCTACGGGCAGAATATTACGGGAAGGGTTGTTGGGGTCTTTTTTTGCGTTCTCAATGTCTGTGAGAATCATCATAGCAGCACGACCTGCACCGATGATGAGTGTACGCTCGTAATTCTCTGAACGGCCTACTTCTGTGAGTTTGACAACAGTTTTCTTTGCATAAACTCTGAAGCCTATCATCGCAACCAGAGAAAGTGCGAACTGTGCAAGTAAAAGTAAAAGAGGGAAGCCGTTGTCAAAAACCCCGAAGAATATCATTAGAGAAACAGAGAGTCCGAAACCTACAGTTGTACCCAGTACACATCTAAGGTAATCTCCTTTGCCCATAAGACGCCAGAAAAATGCATAAGCACCGGATACATTGAGAGCAAAGAAACAAAAAAGCACCTCAAGAGCAATCACCAATGTAAGGGTAGACCACTCTATATGAAATGCATTACCAACCGAAACATTTCTGCTGATATCAATCCACATGAACATCAGGTTTAAAAAGCCACCGAGTGCTGAGATAATCAGAGCATCTGCGATCATAAGTATTATTTTTTTAGCATTAATTTCTTTCATAATCTGCTCCGAACAAAACAATCGCTAATTTCCTGTTAAGTTTACTGTGCAACAGGGCTATTGTCTATCTCATCAAACAGAAATCCATTCTCATAGATATACACTATTTCACAGTAACTCATTGAAATTATAATACAAATTAACTCTAAAGTCAACAATTCTTCCATATGTTTATGCACAATTTGCATAAACCCCTTATTTTTATCTCGAACCCAGTTTTTATGCATTTATTTCCCTTTTCCATATCTTCAGAATTCGGCTCTTCCTGTGTTTTTTTGTCCTGAAAATAAACAAAATCAATTGATTTTTATTATTTATATGATATAATTAATCTGTTATAATAGGTTAATCCTGTGTCAGTAAAAAAAGTATACAAAAAGGGGAAATATAAATGTATCTTTTCATCAAGCGCACAGCGGACATAATAATCTCTCTTCTGGGACTGATTATTCTCTCGCCCATACTTCTTCTGACAGCTATTGCCATCAGAATTGAGTCTAAAGGTCCTGTTATCTTCAAGCAGGACAGACTTGGCAAAGGCGGCAAGGTGTTCAGAATTTATAAATTCCGCAGTATGTGCGTTGGTGCCGAGCATACAGGCTCAGGTGTATACTCAGGCAAATCCGACTCCAGAGTTACAAAGGTAGGAAAATTCATCCGTGCTACAAGCATTGACGAATTACCTCAGCTTGTAAACATCCTCAAAGGCGATATGAGCCTTATAGGTCCCAGACCTCCTCTTACATACCACCCCTGGCCTGTTGAAAAGTACACTCCCCATCAGTTCCGTATGTTTTCTGTCCGTCCCGGTGTTACAGGCTGGGCTCAGATAAACGGCAGAAAAGATGTAGAATGGAACAAAAGAATCGAACTTAACGTATGGTACACAGAAAATGTATCCTTCTTGCTGGATTTGAAGATTTTCTTTATCTCTATCTTCAAGGTATTCTCCAACGCAGATAACGAAAACACAAAGGAAACTGTTGCAAAAGTAACCGAAAGCAGTTCTCCCGATTCATCAAAAGAAGTTCTTACCGCTGACACAGCAAGATAAACCTCTTTTTATTAAACTTTCTGCATATACAGGCAGAACTCAATCATAAATATTTCACACGACAGGAGAATGAAAAATGAAATTACTTCTGACCGGTGCAATTAAATATTCAGAGGAACAACTAAACGCTCTCAAAGCAAAGGGATTTGAAATAACCTTTGTGCAGAACGAGCTGGAGGAACTGAGCATCGATTGCTCTCAGTTTGACGCTGTGGTGTGCAACAACCTGTTTCTTCACAACCCACCTGAGAAGTTCACAAACCTCAAGGCGGTACAGCTTACAAGCGTAGGTTTTGACCGTGTACCTGTGGGTTACCTTGCCTCCAAGGGCATTGCCCTGTTCAACGCAAGGGGCGTATACAGCACTCCTATGGCTGAGTGGGTTATTCTGAAAATCCTTGAGATTTACAAACGCTCTGCAGACTTTTATGCTCAGCAAAAAAAGAAAATATGGAAAAAACACAGAGACCTTCTGGAACTTACCGACAAGAGAGTTCTCATTCTCGGAACAGGCTCTGTAGGCACAGAGTGTGCAAAAAGGCTCCGCGCTTTCAACGCAAGAATCATCGGAATGGATATATACGATAATGGTTCTGAGTATATTGATGAGTTCTACCCTATGGAGGAACTCTCAAGTGTACTTCCTACAGCAGATGTTGTTGTTCTTTCTCTCCCCCTTACTGACAAAACAAAGGGACTTATGGGCAAAGAAAACCTATCACTTATGAAAGAAAACAGTGTTCTCATCAATGTTGCCCGCGGTGCAATTATTGACGAACAGGCACTTGTAGAAACCCTTTCAGAGGATAATCTTCTGGGTGTTGCCCTTGATGTATTTGAGGAAGAACCCCTCTCCGAGTCAAGTCCTTTGTGGACACATCCCAGAGTTATCGTAACTCCACACAACAGTTTTGTATCTGACGGAAACTCAGGCAGACTCTTTTCTCTTATCTGTCAGAATCTTGCAGAATTTGACTTCGGCAAGTAAACTGATAAACAAAATTACACTTAACCGACAATCACTTTATCAGGAAGGTTTGTATATGAAAAAAAGCGTTCTTATTATCTTCGGAGGCAACTCAACAGAACACGAGGTCTCCTGCAAATCCGTAATGAGTTTTGTAAACAACATTTCAGAGGATAAATACACAAAGCACTATGTTGGCATCAGAAAAAACGGTGACTGGGTATACTACACAGGCGATACCGCTCTCATCCCCACAGGTGAGTGGAACAATGAAGAATCCAATATTCCCTGCGTACTTTCTCCCAACACATCTTCAAAGGGACTTATTCTTCTGAACGGAGAAAACACACTTATCCCCGTTGATGTTATCATCCCCGTACTTCACGGCAAGAATGGTGAAGACGGCACAATTCAGGGCCTCTTTGAACTGTGCGAAATCCCTTATGTAGGCTGCGGTGTTGTCTCCTCAGGTGTTTCTATGGACAAAGCCTACACAAAGATTATCGTAGACAGCCTTAAAGACATCCCTCAGGCTGACTATGTACTTGTACGCAAAAATGACAATGATTATTATATAGAAGAAGCCGAGCAGAAACTCGGGTTTCCTATGTTTGTAAAGCCTTGTAAGTCTGGCTCTTCTCAGGGTGTATCCAAGGCAGAAAACAGAGAAGAACTTGTAGCCGCAGTAAACCTTGCTCTTAAGCATGACTCTAAGGTTCTTATTGAAGAAGCAATCAGTGGCAGAGAGCTTGAGTGTGCTGTACTTGAAAACGCAGGCAAAATAGTTTGTTCCAACGCAGGTGAGGCTGTTGCAGGTGATGTGTTCTACAGTTACGAGGCAAAGTACAACAACGCTGACTCAAAGACAGTTCTTACTCCCGACTTGCCCGAAGGCATCAACGACACAATCAGAGAATACGCAGAGGCTATCTTCAAAGTACTGGGTTGCAATGGGCTGTCCCGAGTTGACTTTTTCCTTGAAAATGGTACAAACAAGGTTATTTTCAACGAAATCAACACCCTCCCCGGATTTACTGCAATCAGTATGTATCCTATGATGATGGGTGCTGTAGGCTACCCCATCGAAAAACTCATGGACGAACTCATTGAGAGTGCGGATATCAGAAAATAAACCACACAGCAGGTTTAACGGAAAGCAGGGTGTAAAGTGAAATTTGTACTGATTTCTCCAAAAAACAGAACAGCGTGGAACTTTCGCGGCGACCTTATCAGAGATATAGTTAATCTCGGTCACGAGGTTATTGTCACAGGTCCCAACGATATTGATGTAGATAAAATCCAGGCTCTCGGCGCCAGATTTATTAAGATTCCTATGGAAAAAACTGGTGTAAACGCAGCCGAGGACTTGAGATACATAAACGCTCTGAGAAAACTTTTCAAGAAGGAAAAACCGGATATCACCTTCGGCTACACCATCAAACCTGTTATTTACGGTGCAATTGCCGCAAGACTAGCAAAAGTACCCCACCGCTATTCAATGATTGCAGGTGCAGGTTATGTATTCGTGGCAAAAACCACCAAAGCAAAAATAATCCGTATGATTGTAAAGATTCTTTACCGCA
Source organism: Oscillospiraceae bacterium (assembly GCA_015065665.1). Taxonomy (GTDB): domain Bacteria; phylum Bacillota; class Clostridia; order Oscillospirales; family Acutalibacteraceae; genus Ruminococcoides. The sequence goes on from SVPX01000010.1 coordinate 33,152, forward strand.
TTGGCTTTAGCTGTGCGCAAAAAGTTATCTTTATGAATCCCGATGATAAAAACGATTTTGTATCCCTTAAACTGCTCAAAGAGAGCAAGTGCCGTATGGTAAACGGCTCAGGCGTTAATATGGAAAGGTTCGAAAAAACAGAACTTCCCGAAAAGCCTGTGTTCTTCATGCTATCAAGGGCTCTCAGATGTAAGGGTGTCAGCGAATATCTTGAAGCGGCTCAGATTGTACACGACAAACACCCGGACGTACGCATTATGTACCTGGGCGAGATTGACGAGTCCATGCAGGATTCCCTTAAAAAAGAGGAAGTTCAGAAGTATATCGACTCAGGTGCTATCGAGTATTACCCCGAGCATCCTGATGTGCGTATTTACTACCGTCAGTGTTCTGTCTTTGTACTGCCTTCTCACAGAGAGGGTATCCCCAGAACTGTGCAGGAAGCAATGGCTATGGGCAGGGCGGTTATTGTTACCGATGCCCCGGGTTGCAGAGAAACTGTAATTGACGGCAAAACAGGTTTTATGGTGCCTGTGGGTAACCCTCAGACACTTGCAGATACAATGTGCAAGTTCATTGAAAACCCCGAACTCATAAGGACTATGGGTGAAGAAAGTTATAAATACTGTCAGAAAAAGTTCGATGTACGCAAGGTAAACAGAACTTTACTGGCTCATCTGGATATACAGAAATTGGAGGAGTAAAAATGTCACTCTATGAGAAAATCGTAAACAGAGAAGAAAAAATCTCACTTGTGGGTCTTGGCTATGTGGGTATGCCTATTGCAGTTTCTTTCTCTAAGAAAGTTGATGTTATCGGCTTTGATGTAAACAAGGCTAAAATCGACCTGTACAAAAGCGGTATTGACCCCACAAAGGAAGTCGGCGATGAGGCAATCAAGGCTTGTACTGTTGATTTCACCTGCGACCCTGAGAGACTCAGAGAAGCAAAGTTCCACATTGTGGCAGTTCCTACTCCTGTAAACGCAGACCATACACCTGACCTGTCACCTGTTGAGGGTGCAAGTCACATCTTAGGCAAACACCTGACAAAAGGCTCTATTGTTGTTTATGAGTCAACAGTATATCCCGGTGTTACCGAGGATGTATGCGTTCCCATCCTTGAGGCTGAGTCAGGTCTTAAGTGCGGAGTTGACTTTAAAATCGGCTACTCCCCCGAGCGTATCAATCCCGGCGATAAGGTACACCGTCTTGAAACAATCGTAAAAATCGTTTCAGGTATGGATGAAGAAACTCTTGAAGAAGTTGCAAAGGTTTACGAGCTTGTTGTTGAAGCAGGTGTTCACAGAGCAGAGAGCATCAAGGTTGCA
>SVPX01000011.1 GCA_015065665.1 Oscillospiraceae bacterium
AGGTTGATAGGTTGCGTGTGTAAGCATAGTGATATGTTCAGCTTGGCAATACTAATAGGTCGAGGGCTTGACCACAACGACTAAATCTCAGGATTTGTCAGTCTTTGGTCTTTAAAACTTCTTTCTCTTCTCTTATCTCTTCATTCTTTATTCAGTTTTCAGGGTGCATACCCTTTAACAGCTCCAAAGCAATGGCTTTGGGGCTTTTTTGTTGTATGAAATTCGTATTAATATTATTGTTTTATATTGAACTCAGTTGATTGCTGTGATATATTAAAACCATAGATAGGAGTGGTACGGATGCTTTCTTTCAGACCTTTTGAGGAAAAAGATGCGCAAACTATTATTAGTTGGATTATGGATGAATTTTCTTTCAGACAATGGTCTGCTGATACATATAAGGATTATCCTGTAAAACCTGATGATATCATAAACCGTTACAAGGAGATTAAGGATAATCATAAGGATGGAGTTTATCTTCTTATGTTTACAGATGATGACAATACCATCGGCCATCTGATTGTTCGTGTTATTGATAAAGAGAAGGGACTTGTCCGCTTTGGTTATATTATTGTTGACAGTAATCTTCGTGGGCAGGGTTACGGCAGTAAAATGTTGAGAAAAGCCCTTGAGTTTGCCCGTAATGAACTTTATGCCAAGCGTGTTACTCTGGGTGTGTTTGAGAATAATCAGGGAGCAGCTACCTGCTATAAGGCAGTAGGCTTCCGTCAGATTGAGATGAATCAGTATACCATCAACGGTGAAGTCTGGAATTGCCCTGAGATGGAATGTGTTTTAGATTAAGGAAATAATTATTATGAAAAAACTTTTGTTAGTATTTTTTACTGTTTTAATAGGCTTCGCTTTTATTTCCTGCGGTAATGACAGTTCGGTTCATACGGATTGGGATATGAATTCTGCTCAAAGACGTATTGAACAAGTAGCTGAGGCAGTTAAGAATAATGATAAAGAAAAACTAAAAGGTCTATTTTCAGTATATATTACAGAAGATAACGACTTTGACACTGACATTGATAGTTTTATGGAATATATTAAGGGAACGGTGGTTTCCTATGAATTAGAAGAAACTCCTGTTGCATTTGATTATTCGGAACGTGAAGGTCAAAGAAAAAAGCTCATGTATTGGGGTACACTGTGTACCGATGAGGAGACGTATTCCCTTTTCTTTGTGGATTTTCCCACTGATACTATAGATGAGGAAAATGAGGGTTTATATACCTTGCGTATAATTAAAGAAGAAAAAGCGGATATGTTTGAGGGTACAATGGAAGACTGGGCTACTCCGGGTATATATGTCTGGGATTTATGATTTTAAGGTTGAGGTTTAAATGAAAAAACTGGTTGCATTAATTCTTGTTGTTTTTATTTGTGTTTCTTTTACTGCTTGTGGGGAAAAGAGTAAAATTATAGGCACCTGGCATACTTATGATCTGGGTGTTGGTATTGATTCTCCGGAGATTCCTCCCTATTATTCTATTGTTTTTGCACCTGACGGAACAGGCAGAGGCCCGATGGCAGGTCTTGACAGGCTTGATACGGTGGTTTTTGATTACACCATAGAAGATGATATTATAAAAGTTGTTACAGATTATGGGGATAAAATTGATATCAGATACTGGTTTGAGGGGGATAACCTCCTCCTTGAATGGAACAATTACACCCGTACACTCCATAAATATTCAGATGATGTTATTATTGAGTGGCATTAAACAGAAACAGGAGGTTTTATTATGAAAAGGTTTTTGGCAGTTGTATTGTTGAGTTTTATGTGTTTTACGCTTTTTGCTTGTAGCGATAAAAATGATATCAAGGGAACATGGGAATGTGAGGTTTCTGTATTGGGCGAGGATGTGCCTGAAAGTGAACATCTGGCATATATTACGTTCAAAGAAGACGGAAAATGTACTTATGTTTACTATGTGGATAAGGAGGAATTCTCCAAAATTGATATGGAGTATACTGCTACAAGTTCTCAGCTTACTCTCAAATATGAGGGAAGAGACCTTGTCTGTGAATATAAAATTGATGAAGATATAATGACTGTAACTTATAACGGCAGTACACAGACCATGAAGAGAGTCAAAGAGGGTTAACTCTTAAATCGTAAATTATATATAGAAATGCACCCCGAAACTTTTTTGTATTCGGGGTGCTTTTGTGTCTTGATTTGTATTATCTGGAAAGCCAGTCTTTGATTATAGAGATGTCCTCTTCGTGGAAGCCGTGGATTGAGTCATCGTAGGTTATGAGTTTACAGGGGGTGTTGTTTTTGTCAAACTTCGCTTTGAGTTCTTCTGCCTGAGAATATGATACCTGCGCGTCTCCTTTGCTGTGAATCATCAGTACGGGGACTTTAATTTCATTTGCCCACATAACAGCAGAGCGTTTTTCGTATTCAAGAGGGAGCAATTGAGGAGGACCACCTATGCACTCTTCAAGTAAGGGATGCATATCTTCTCTTTCGTTGTAGGCTTTTGTAAGGTCGCTTACAGCAGAGATTGCAATAATCCTTTTAACTCTTAGGTCGCATCGTGCCAACATATAGGACATCATACCGCCGCGGGATACACCTGCTGTACAGAAATCGGTCATATCTGTAAAGTCAAAGGTGTTTTCGCAAAAATTTACAAGGGTTATTATATCGTTGATGTCAGCACCGCCGAATTCATCTTTACCTGTGCCTGAATCGCAACCTCGGTACTGAGAAGCAATAACAACCCTGCCTGTTGCGGTGCAGATTTTAGCGGTATCAGTGTCGGTGAGTAAGCCGAGTCGGAAATTTCCTCCTCGGTTATAGAGTATACATTCTTTCTGGTTTTCGCTGCTGCAATCAAGGGGAATAGAGATGTATGCCTTTACATCAAAGCCGTCTGAGTTATATGTGAATTTATAGCTTGTGCAGTATTTTGCATACTTGTTCGGCAGGTCAACCTTCTGAATATCTGAAATAGAATCTACACCCTCATAGATACTGAAGTTTACAAGAGCATTATTCTGCACCTTGGGGTTACAGCCTGCAATTGCAAAAACCGCAATACAAATGATTAATATTGCTGATAGAATTCGTTTCATAAAAGCACGTCCTTTTTCTGTATTATATCATAGAGATGATAAAAGTAAAGGTATAAGGTCAGGCGGTATTGCACAGATTTTTTTGCTGTGATATAATGCAGACAGTTACTTGATATTTCGGAGGCTTTTATATGAAAAAACGTATTGCTGTTTTACTTTTGGTGGTTTTATGTTTTGGTATGCTTTTTGGTTGCTCGGGTACAGGAGATGGCTCTGAAACAACTGTAAATACAGAAACTTCAATACAGACTACCGGTGACCTTGTGACAGAAACTGCAGGTAATACTGAGAATACAACAGAAAACACTACAGGAGTTACAACCGGTATAAATGGCTCAGAAGATTCTGCAAAGCAAACCCTTGTTGACAACCCAGAGGTAGCGGTTAAGATTATGGATTGCGCTACCGATGCAAACAACGGATTCATAATGAACACATATCTTGAAAACAAGACGGACAGCCCTGTTGTATTCAAGGTTACAGCATCTGCCTTAAACGGCAAGGATATGCATCCTGCCTTTACACATGAGGTAAATCCCGGTGACAGTATTACTACACCTATGGTGTGGTCTGCGGACAAACTTGCTGAAAGACAGGTTACCGATGTTGAAGAAGTAAAAATTGAACTTCAGATTGTGTCCTACGGTGCAGAGATTAAAGAAATCTCAACTGATATCTATACAATTATTCCTTGATCCTAAAACATAAAAAGGCTGAAAACCCAGTAAACAAGCCAACTCAACCTGTGGTGGAGATACAAAACCTCCCCACTCAACCGCAGGTGTGTAGACTTTTGTATTGCGTGTGGCTATACTGAGGTTGAAAGGAGGGGAACCCGTGGACCAGATTAAAATCGGAAAATTCATTTCAAAATGCAGAAAAGAAAAAGGACTTACCCAGATGCAACTGGCAGAGATGCTCTCTATTACAGACAGAGCAGTTTCTAAATGGGAAACAGGCAAATCGTTGCCTGATTCCGCTATAATGCTTGAGCTTTGTAGCATACTGGGAATTACAGTCAATGATTTATTGTCAGGGGAGGTTACTGAGATGAAAGATTACAAAGAAAGTTATGAAAACAATTTGCTGGAAATGGTAAAGCAGAAAGAAGAGGCAGACAAAAGACTATTAACACTTGAATGGGTTATAGGAATTCTTTCTGTGATTATTCTGCTTGTACCCTGTTTTATCGCAGCGTATATGCCAATGGAAGATTGGCTGAGAGTGGTTATTATGTTTTCAGGGTTCATTCCTGCAATTGTAGGAATGGGCTGTGCTATGAGAATTGAGCAGGTTGCAGGCTACTATGAGTGTGCACACTGCCATCACAAGTATGTTCCCACATATATGGCAGCATTCCTTGCACCTCATATGGGCAGAACAAGACATATGAAATGCCCTGAATGCGGAAAGAGAAGCTGGCAGAAGAAAGTTATCAGCAAAGATTAATTTATAAACCCATAATAAAAAGAGCGACCGACTGTGTTATCAGTCGGTCGTTTTTGTGTTTTTACCAGATAAAGGGGATAAGGCGGTATTTAACTTTTTCTTTGTACTGTTTGTATCCTGCAAGGTTTTGAGAGAGAACTTCTTCTTCGTTCTTAATTCTTTTTGCAATGATAAAGGGATATGCAAGGAAGATTAAGAGTGAAATCAATGAGCCTAAAACAAGAGGCATAGAGAGGAAAAGAAGAAGAGTAATGCTGTACATAGGATGTCTGACAATGCCGTAAAGTCCTGTATCGATGACCTTCTGGTTCTCCTGTACCTCAATGGTGCGGGAGAGATAGGTGTTTTCTCTGAGGACTTCTGCGTAGAGTATGTATGCAATCAGAAAAGCGACTGCACCGCCAATAGTGACACCTAAAGGAAGGGTGAACCAACCGAAACGGAAATCAAGTCCTGCTACAACAAACCCCAGAATAAACATAAGTCCGCTGAGTTTTACAACTGTGCTTTGCTCTTTTTCTTTTTCCTTTGCATTCAGTCGGGACTGAAGAAGCTGCGGATTTTTAAACATCATAACAATTCCTGCAACAAACATAGGTACAAAGAGGATGCCCATAAGAATCCAACCCTGTGTAAAGTGAAGAGTTCCTGCAGGGAGAAAAATAAGCAAACCTACAAGAAGAACTCCCAATGTGAATTTAAGTATTGCAGAAACAAAAAGTCTGATGGACATAAGCGTTGCCTCCTTGTGTTAATATACACTAATTATATCACAGATACAGGAATATAGAAACAAAGGATTTGTAAACTTTTAATGCTACTGAAATTAACATAATATGTTATAAGAAGTTGATTGAAGATGTTTCTTACTGATGATATAATCTTAAGCAGAAAGGAATGAATAAATATGAAAAATATGATTGGTATGAATATACGGTTTCTCAGAGATAAGAACAATATGTCTCAGGAGCAACTGGCAGAGAAGCTGGGGGTTTCCAGACAGACTGTTGCAAAGTGGGAGAGCGGAGAGTCTCTGCCTGATATAGAAAGAGGTCTGCAGTTTGCAATGATGTTTTCTGTATCTCTGGATGCTCTTGCATCCTGTCCTCTTGATGAGAACTGGCAGGTGGAGGCTGACCCTGCTGAGGGTAGTTATGTTTTCGGTATCGTCAAGGTTGGAGAGCGGGGACAGGTTGTGGTGCCAAAACAGGCAAGAGAAGTTTACGATATAAAGCCCGGAGATAAACTTCTGGTTGTTGGTGATTCCCGAGGAATGGCTTTTGCAAAAATGAAGGGATTTCCCAAATTTTCTTTTGGAAGAAGAGGTTAATATTAATGTTTGCTATAAAAACAGAAAAACTTACAAAAAGATATAAAGACAAAACTGTTGTCAAAGACCTTGACCTGAGTGTTAAGGAGGGGGAGATGTATGCTCTGCTGGGTGTGAACGGTGCAGGCAAATCCACAACTATCAAGATGCTTTCCTGCCTTATCCGTCCCACATCGGGAGATGCAACAATACACTCAAATAGTATTCTCACAGACAGCACCAAGGTCAAGCAGATAATAAGTGTTTCTCCTCAGGAGACTTCTGTTGCGCCTAACCTGACAGTAAGAGAGAATCTGGAGTTTATTGCAGGAATCTTCGGCTTTGACAAGAAAAGTGCAAAGAAAAAAACTCAGCAGATTATTGCAGAGTTTGATATGCAGGAGATTGAAAATTCCCGTGCAAAAACTCTCTCAGGTGGTTGGCAGAGAAGGCTCAGTATAGCAATGGCACTTATAAGTGAGCCTAAGGTGCTTTTCCTTGATGAGCCTACTCTGGGACTTGATGTACTGGCAAGAAGAGAACTGTGGAAGACTATCGCAAAACTCAAGGGTAAAATCACCATAATCCTCACCACACACTATCTGGAAGAGGCAGAGGCGCTCTCTGACCGTATCGGAATTATGGCGAAAGGTGTGTTGAAAGCACAGGGTACAGCAGATGAGCTTAAAGAACTTGCAAAAACGGATAACTTTGAAGATGCTTTTGTAAGAATTGCAGGAGATGAGGTGAGCGTATGAGAACACTTGTATTTGCCTCCCGAAATGTAAAAGAGATTGTCCGCGATGTGTTCACTCTGATATTTGGTATATTGTTTCCTCTTGTGCTTTTAGTGTTGCTGTCAGCAATCAACAGAAGCATTCCAAAAGAAGCAGGAATGGCTCTCTTTGATATCGAGAATCTTATTCCCGGTATTTCTGTTTTCGGTCTGAGCTTTATTTCACTTTTTACAGCAACCCTTGTGTCAAAGGACAGATGCACAAGTTTTATACTGAGACTTTTTACATCTCCTCTCAAGTCAAGCCAGTACATAGCAGGCTACACTCTGCCTTTGATTCCTATGGCAATTGTGCAGTCTGTGGTGTGCTATATAGCGGCGTTTCTGTTTGGACTTGAATGGTCATGGAATGTACTTCTTGCAGTAGTTGTGAATATCCCTGCAGCGGTTTTTTATATTGCAACAGGTCTTCTGTTCGGCAGTATACTGAACGATAAAGCGGTAGGCGGTGTGTGCGGAGCTTTGCTGACAAATCTGTCTGCATGGCTGTCAGGTACATGGTTTGACCTGAAACTTGTAGGCGGTATGTTTGAGAAGATTGCAGATATACTCCCTTTTGTCCACGCAGTAGATGCAGGAAGATTCGCTCTTATGGGTGAATACAGCAAAGTTCTCCCCGAACTTCTGTGGGTAATTGGTTACGCAGTAGTGTTAACAATAGTCGCAATTGCGGTTTTCAGTTATAAAATGAAGCAGGATAAATAATTCAGAATTGGTATTGAAAGAAAGGGCTTTTGTGATATAATCGAAGTAACAGATTTTCGGAGGTGATGATGGTGAAACATCACAACAGAAAAATGATTGCTCCTATTGTTGTTTCAGTTTTGATGGTTGCATATTATGTTGCATACTTCGGTTTCCTGATTTCCCTGCTTGACGGAGTATGGAGGATAATTATCGGTGTTTTGCCCCTTGCTTTTATAGCTGTGACTCTCAAAGTCTGTGTGGAAAGAATTATAGAGATAAAGAAAGGTGAAGAAGATGATATTAGTAAATACTGATTATATCAGTGGCAAAGAGTTTGAGATGCTGGGTCTTGTTAAGGGCAGTACAATCCAGTCAAAGCACCTTGGCAGCGACATCGCACAAAGTTTCAAAACCCTGGTGGGTGGAGAACTTAAGGCATATAACGAGATGATGAATGATGCCCGTGCCCTTGCAACAAAAAGAATGGTAGCAGAGGCAGAGAGTATGGGTGCTGACGCTGTTGTGAATATCCGCTATGCATCATCTGCGATTATGCAGGGTGCAGCAGAGGTTATCGCATACGGTACCGCTGTAAAGTTTGTAAATAAATAATGAGCAGATAAAAACCCCGAAACCGTAAAGGTTTCGGGGTTTGTTGCATAGTTGCAAGGGGAGATAAATTTGCGTAAAGCGCAGATTATCTCTTTGAGTTTTCGGAGTATCGTTTGTATAGTTCGCTATCGTTAAAAATCGTATATATTGTGGTGTCTTGTGTTGCTAAAATTGAATATCATTGCAAAATGTTTATAGTGTTTCATAAAATGTTGCACCAAATTTGCACCAATGTTTCTCCAATATCTATTCTTTTGATTCGTATAATCCTTTTAGTTTGGCATACTGCTTTTTCCATGCCCGAGAAGGTTTGCGACATATACCATCATCAGACACAAATGCACATATTCCAACGAGACCATTTGAACCACAGATATCAGGATTATTTTGCCTGCATCCATATGTTTGAGTTTCACTATCCTTATCGTTCAAAGGAGCATCAAATGGAACTTTATGCATGACTAATCCTCCTGTTCCTGTGTAAATGCTTGTATCATATCTTCTATGACTCGTTTCTCTCTGCTCTTTACATAGTTGGAAATCCATTCAAAATCTATTTCGCCATCTTTAGAGGGTAATTCGATTTTCAAATCCAAGAATGTAGAATCAACATCTCTAACAAGACCTGATAACAATTTTTCCGACAAACCATTAAGTACGGTTTCAAGATATGTTGCCGTCCACCTGTCTATTTTGTACTTACACGATATTTTTCTCATGAATTGTCCTGCATACCAATCATTTTCTCTGTAATAGAACACCATTGACAACAGACCCAAGCTAAATGTGCCAGCTTCATTCATTCCTTCAGAATCAATAAAACCAGTTTTTTCGCAAATACCTCTGTCTGTTGTGGTTCGTGTAATATAGTCATATGCTTCATCCGAATTATCAGGTATGGTTAAGTGTTCTTTGTTGTAGCTTGGAATTTTGTAGATATCAAATACTTCGGACACAGGATAAAGCTGTTTCTCTTTCTTCTTCAACATTTCAATACTCTTTGTGGATGTAAGGTTATGTTGATTAGAGATCCACTTGTCAATCTCCCATGACAAGTGAGCATCAATACTTGATACAAAACTGATATCTTTCGGGATATTACTTGTAGCAACATGCTTCTCAAAATTCCAGTCGTTGCCTTCAGCAGTAATCGTATCCTCACAGTAAACCTTATCAATATCCCAAAGATTAGAATGAAACTGCGGATTCTTTACGGCATTAAATCCAAGTCTATAGAGTAAGTAAATATCCTGATACCTTTCAACAGGGTGGTCAACTTCTTTAATACAGCGTTCAGTTCTCTTATAGCCATCATTTCTGAAGTCGATAAACTTAACTATATCATATTCACAGTTGTGCGGAGTCCCTGCCTCAAAAATATAAATACTTGTTTGAACATTCGCGTTTGGCATAAACAAATCCGCAGGCATCTTTATACTTGCGAGCATCTTATGTCTTTTAAGTATATTGGCAGTTGTACCGATTGATTTACCAGCACCAACGGAATCTTGAATAATAACGGCGGCTTTTCCGCCCACTTTCATATTATCAAGACCGAACTCCAAGAAAGGAAGTCCGTTATCAACATAAGAAAATGGAGGATTGAGCAACAGCACATCAGCCATGAATTCGGTGTATATCTCTTTCGGTGTGCTAAATGTATCTGCTTTTCTGATTTTGGTGCTTCCATCGCCACGAAGTATCATATTAGATGCCGCCAATGTATACATTTTCGCATCAATTTCAACACCTAATAGTTTTTCGTGTTTAATGGTCTCGATTTCTTCCGCGGCTCGTTTAGTACCCTTTCCATACACCTTGTTAGCGTCTTCTATCATTAGGTCCATTGCGGCAACCAAAAATGCTGCTGAGCCAGCCGCAATGTCCATTACACGAGAATCTTTGTTCACGTTTAGGATTTTTGCCATCATAGAGGTTATATATGGCGGAGTCAGTACCTTGCCCAACGGCGCACCATCACTTAAAGCATACTTTAAAAAAGTAGAATACATTTCTGCCATGATATCAAGTGCTCCACCCGACAAGTTAATTGCTGTATATATATTCTCATACAAATACACAAATATTTGTTTGGTAATCGAAGCATCACCATCGATGAGATTGGCAACAGCCTTATCTACGGATGTGGGTATATCTCTTGCGGCATCCAATGCGATAGACATCTTGAATGAGTCAATCATTATCGACCTTTTATCGGCTGGAATCTTTTTTTGACTCAGATAATCTTTTAGATGAGACATGATAATAACACCGTCTCGTTTTTCTTCTGTTTGAATACCTTTCAAGTCATCAGGAATCAGACCTGAGTCAATGATATTTTTTTCATCATCAAGAATATCCTGCATTGACAACAACATGCCCGAAACATAAACCACTCTTTGTTCAACACCAACATTGTGATTGTTCATTAATTTGTTAAGGTTTTTAGCATGGCGGAGGAGTTCTTCTCGAGTCTTGATTAAAATACGATGTTTTTCGTCTTCAGTAACAGTCGCATCCTCATAAAACGCATCAAAGCTCTTTTTGCTTTCAAGGAATCCTAAAGAGCTATAATTCTTCATATATTTTGGCTCAATATAAGAAGAAAAAACATAATATGTTGAAATCTTTATACTTTCGCTATCTTCACCAGATATACCAATTGCTATGACTTCATCATACTTTTTTGACTCAATCATATTTTTGGCATAATACACCGCACCATTTACAGCATAGTTTTTTATGGAATTCTCATCCATTTTAATTCCAGACTTATTTGCACTAATGTGGTATTTGTTTCCTAATTTGTTCTCAATCACTACTGGAATCTTTCTTGATTCCAAATGGAAATCAGGAATACCAAAAAGTTTCTTGGATTTTGTTTTAGCTGCACCCTTAAGTGCTTCTTTCATATAATCTGACATAGCAGATTTTTCGTTAAAGTCTACACCCTTTTTAAGTCCTAATGCAGACAATATTTCTTTGACATAATCGTCAACATCAGCTTCAAGCGTGTACTTTTTGAAGTTTGATTTTATCATAATTAGTACGCCCTCATTCTTTCTCTAAGAGTTTCAATTTCAGTTGGATTGTTCATTAGATAATCCACAATATCTTTTGGTAGTTCGTTTCGTCCTTCTGCAGATTTATTATAAAACTCGTGCCGTTCATCACCAGACAAATGTAAGACATCGGCAATCCTATCTTGCATTTCAGGGGTAGGGGGCTTTACTCGACCGTTAAACACATCAAACAGATATGTTTTTGATACTCCTAAATCCAACAGAAATTTTGCTTGAGACTCACTGTGGTCTTTTATTAACTGCACGAAATAAGCACCAAAACTACCTTCCTGATATTCTTTTTTAGCCACTCTACTACCCCTCCTTGAAAGTAAATAAGTAAACTAACTACCGTACTCTTATATTATATTATATACCAAATAAAAAAGCAATAGAGTGGCACGAAAACTTTCGTTTCGTACCACTCTGTTTTTGTAAGAGAAGATATTTTAAAGGATTGCATTAGAAAAAACCCCGAGACCGTAAAGGTTTCGGGGTTTGTTGCATAGTTGCAAGGGGAGATAAATTTGCGTAAAGCGCAGATTATCTCTTGGAGAACTGGGGAGCTCTACGTGCGCCCTTGAGACCGGGCTTCTTACGCTCTTTCATTCTGGGATCACGAGTGAGGAAACCAGCCTTCTTGAGTGCAGCTCTGAGAGCCTCGCTGTCATACTGAAGGAGAGCTCTGGAGATGCCGTGACGGATTGCGCCAGCCTGACCTGTAACGCCGCCGCCTGCTACTCTGCAGACAACATCGAACTTTGCGCCTGTCTCTGTAAGCTCCAGGGGCTGACGAACGATGAGTTTAAGTGTTTCAAGACCGAAGTAATCGTCAATGTCACGGTCGTTGATTGTGATTTTACCTGTACCCTGGTAAAGACGAACTCTAGCTACAGAGCTCTTTCTTCTACCTGTACCATAGAAATAAGGTGCCTTATCGTACATTCTTAGTTGCCTCCTTCTTACATTTCCCAAGCCTCAGGCTGCTGTGCCTGATGCTTGTGCTCTGCACCTGCGAAAAGACGCAGACGGAGCATCTGTGCTCTGCCAAGGCTGTTTGAGGGGATCATACCCTTAACTGCCAGCTCCATTGCCTTCTCGGGTCTGGTAGCCATCAGTGTTTTGTAGTCAGTCTCCTTAAGGTGACCAACATAGCCTGTGTGTCTCTGCCACTTCTTCTGTGTGAGCTTATTACCTGTAAGAACAGCGTCTTTGCAGTTGATGATAACAACGTGGTCGCCGCAGTCTACGTGGGGTGTGAATGTTACCTTGTGCTTACCTCTGAGAAGTTTTGCAGCCTCAACTGCAACCTTACCAAGGGGCTTGCCGGCAGCATCGATTACATACCACTTGCGCTCAACCTCGCCTTTTTTTGCCATGAAAGTTGACATACGCGTTGCCTCCTAAAAACTTAATCTTTTTTTACTGCTCAAGTATGATAACACAGGTGAAATCTAAAGTCAATAAGTTTTTGTAAAAATTTTAATTTAGCACATTACAATCTCTCAAATGCTCTCAAATGCTCTCGAATGCTCCTGAATTCTCTTTTGCTATTTTTATAAATTTTACGCTTTAGTTCCTGAAAAATTCCAAAAACACAGTAGTAAAGCGGTTTTTGGGAGTCTTTTCAGAGAATTGGAATAAATATTGAAATAGGGTGCAAATTTTTAAAGTTTACTCTTTATTATGAGAAAAGTTTGTGATATAATGACCTTGTATAAGTGCTTCGCAGTTAAAGCACAATTTGAAACGTGAAAGGAAGATTATCTATGTATAGACTTGGAATTGACCTGGGCGGTACAAATATCGTTGCAGGCGTTGTTGACGAAAACTACAACATCGTTGCCAAGGCAGAATGCAAGACAAACGTACCCAGACCTGAATCCGAGGTTTGCGACTCTATGGCTGAGGTGGCTAAAGAGGCTGTCAAGAAGGCTAAGCTCAAGATGGATGATATTGTTTCCATCGGTATCGGTGTACCCGGTGCAGTTAACCCTGTTACAGGTATTATCGAGTATTCTGCAAACCTGTTCTTCCACAACTGGAACATTGTTGAGATGATGGAAGAAAGACTTGGCAAAAAGGTTATTATTGAGAATGACGCAAACGCTGCTGCATACGGCGAGTTCCTTGCAGGTTCCGCTAAGGGTACAAGAAACGCAATTGCCATTACAATTGGTACAGGCGTTGGCGCAGGTATTATCATTGACGGCAAGATTTATTCAGGCTCAAACTATGCAGGCGCTGAGATGGGCCATATGGTTATCATCAAGGACGGCAAGGAATGTGCTTGTGGCAGAAAGGGTTGCTGGGAGGCTTATGCATCCGCAACAGGTCTTATCAACCTGACAAAGGAAGCAATCCTCAGAGAAAAGCCCGACTTCTCCTATATGCTCTCTCTGTGTGACGGCGACATTGCAAACGCAAACGGAAGAACTGCTTTTGATGCAATGCGTGCAGGTGATGCCAGTGGTAAGGCAGTAGTTGACGAGTATCTCGGATACCTTGCTTGTGGACTTATCAACGCAATCAACATCTTCCAGCCTGATGTGCTTTGCATCGGCGGCGGTGTTTCCAACGAAGGCGAGACTCTCCTTGCTCCTCTTCGCGGTATTATTGAGGCTGAGCGCTACACCAAGCACAACCCCAAGCAGACAGTAATCTGCAAGGCATCCCTTGGTAACGATGCAGGTATCATCGGCTCTGCATTCCTTGATAACATCTATTGATTTATAATATCAGGATATAAAAATAAAACCACCCGAAACAACATCGTTTCGGGTGGTTTTGTGTATGTTTATAAATCTTAGTGGATAAAGTTTGTGCGGACTACGGGCTCGCGCTCGGGAACTCCGAACTTTTCTTTGCCAAGGGCGATGCTCTTCATAAGGAAGGTCATATTCTTTGCAAGAGTACGCATGGACTGAAGTCCTTCTTCGTCCTCCATAGCCTCACCGGGTTTTGCACCGTGAACAGAGTTCCAGTACTGACCGGATGCAACAGGCATACCGCTGATAGTGAAGAACTTGTTCAGCTCGTCAAAAGTTGAGGAAAGACCGCCGCGTCTTGCAGATACAACGGATGCGCCTACCTTCATTGTTTTGTCAAAGTTTGTGCAGTAGAAAAGTCTCTGGAGAAAAGCCATGAGTGTTGCGTTTGCAGAAGCATAGTAAACAGGGCTGCCTATAACTACGCCGTCACATTCCTCAAATTTTCTGATGGTATCGTTTACTATGTCATCGTAAACACACTTGCCCGTTTCGTGACAAGCACCGCAGGCAATACAACCGCGGATTTCTTTGGCACCAACCTGAACAATCTCTACATCAATGCCTTCAGACTTGAAAATTGCTTCCATCTCTGCAAGAGCAACTGCTGTGTTACCCTTTGCACGGGGGCTACCGTTTATCATTAATACCTTCATTTTTTGTACCTCAATTCTGAATCTGTATATGATTGATACATCTACATTATATCATAAAAATCCCATTGGCAACAATCTATTTTTGCTTAAGGATAAAATTTGTGCAAAACATCTTGTTTTCATATCCTCAAGTGCTATAATTATGGTAAAAGGTAGGTGAGGCAGATGGAATACGAGACCCCGATGCAGGTAGCAGAGCGTTTAAGCGTTACAGTTCGTGCTGTACAGAAGTGGGCTGCAGCAGGTAAACTCAAGGGAGCAAAGAAGGTTGGCAGAGATTGGCTTATACCAAAAGGTCTGCCTGACCCCAGACTTGCAGACGCAAAGGAATCTGTTGGAGATGATGTTTCAGAGGATAAATTCCACATAGTGTTACCTCTGATGAACGGCGCTTTTCAACCGGGAAAAAGTCTGGAATATATAAACTCTCTTACGGATGAGGATGACCGTAATATTGCTATGGGTGAGTATTACTATTACAGCGGACAGGCTGAGAAATCCGTGCATATTATGGAGCCTTATCTGAGCAGTAAAGATGCATCGCTAAAGTACTCTGCAGAGACAACCCTTATATTTGCAAACATATCTCTGGGCAGAATCAACCTTGCCCGTTATGCTTTTACTGAAATGAGCAATCAGAACAAAAAACTCTTTGCCTCGGATTCGTCAATAGAAGAAATAGCCTTGGGGGTAATGTCAGAACACGCCTTGGCGGTGTTGCTGCATCAGCCTTGTAGTGATGACTTGCCCGAACTTGAGCCCTATATAAAATATCTTCCAAAAGCTATGAAGATATGGGCTTGTTATATTGTGGCATACAGGGCTTATCAAGAGAATAATTATGAAAAAGCGCTGGGAATTGCTGATGTGGCACTTGCTTTAAGCATAGAGGAATATCCTGTAACTATGACTTATTGCAAACTGGTAGGCATAATGTCTCTTTTGGCTATGATGAGAATCAAAGAAGCCAAGGAAAGATTCAACGAACTCTGGCAATATACAAAGGCAGACGGGTTTGTTGAGATTATCGGAGAACATTATGGCTTTTTGCAGGGAGTTGTTGATACAAGTATGAAGAAGAGTGATCCCCAGACGTATGAACTCCTGATGAAAACGGTCCGCAGTTTTGGTGTTAACTGGATAAAACTTTATAATCAGATTTCAGAAAGAAGTGTGGCTGATAACCTGAGTGCTACGGAGTTTACTGTGGCAATGCTTTATAACAAGGGCTGGTCAGCACAAGAGATAGCAACCCACCTTTCTTTATCGGAGCATACTGTGCGCGGATATATCAAGACCATTTATGTCAAATTGGGTATAAGCGATAAAAAGGCGCTTTCTCAGTTTATGCTCCGTTAAAAATAATATGTTTATTACGGCTCTGTTCGTTTGACGAACAGAGCCGTTCGTTTTAACGAACGCAAAAATCATCCATAAAATCTGAGTTTTTTTACTTTGCGTATAAATTTACCATTGATTCTTGTGTGCAAATAAATGGAAAGTTCTACACAAAGAAATCTTTTTATGGGGTTGGTAAAGATAAAAAATATCAAATATAATATAGATAGAAGATAAAAAAGGGGGTGCAGTAATGCCTGATAAAAAAATCCGTATATATACTATAGATGGAGATTCTCTGAGTGTTGCTTCTGTATATGACGAAGAAAGCAGACTGTGGATTGAAGAATACATAGATTTTGAAACTACAGAAAGATATACACCTCTAGGCAGACCATGGAGAAGCGTAACCTATGAGCGTTGCGTTTATGCAGACCCTGTGTACAGGGATTGTGGGACTTGCGGATACCTGATAAAAGAACAGCAGGGTGACCTTATAGGTGTTTGCTCACACCCCGATTTCAAGAAACGCGAATAATATTGAGAAGGAAAGAATATAACATACCCGTGAAGAAAGGATGAATTCTGATGAAAAGAAATATGACAGTAAATAAGATATTATCCATAATGCTTTGTGTACTGATTCTTGTTGCATCGTTGCCTGTTGCGGCGGTTTCAGCTCTCCAGACAGCGGATAACACTCAGCAGATAGAGTATACAGGAGGTTGGAATCCCGAAACCTATCCTACTGAGGGAATTCTTTACAAAGACAGGGTTGCTGTCAGCAAGACAATTGCTCCCACAGATAGAGAGAATTACTTTGATATTACTCTCAAGATAGTAGCAAAGCCCAGAGTAATTGACCAGTCTGTGGACGTTGTGGTTGTTATGGACGTTTCAAACACAATGAACTCTACTCACGAAGGTCTGGGACCCAGCAACGCAGGATATGATATAAAGGACGCCCGACTTACCCACGCAAAGGCGGCAGTTGACACCTTCCTTGATTTATATTCTGTTGATAAGAATATCAGCGAGGACAGAGGTTTTGGCCTTGTAACCTTCAACTCCTATGCAAATACAGTTATTCCTATTACAACTGTTAATACAACGCAGAAGGCAGAAGAACTGAAAAGAACCGTAAATGCCATTACAGCACCTACAGGTAACAGAGAGAGATTTACAAATATAGAAGGCGGTCTGCAACTTGCTCACAACCTGCTGAAAGAATCCCATGCAGCCTTTAAATATGTAATCTTCATTACAGACGGTTTCCCCACAACATACATTGAGAGCGGCAGAAACTCCACAACAAGGATTGTAGGTTACGATACATATATGACAGGCTCATATAATGCTTCAAAGGTGGGAACAGACGGTTACTTTGCTGACTCTGTAACAAAGAAACTGTGTTCATACGGAGTAAACTACTCTGATAAGGCGGCAGACAGAGCGGATGATGTTGCACAGGAAATAAAGAATTCAGGTATCAATATCTTTTCCATTGGTGTTGACGTTGGTGTTCAGAGTGTACCCAACTATCTGAATCTTGCTAAAAATACAACTCACACAACTGTTGACCGCACAGGAAACAGTTTTGTAATCGGCAACACAACAGAAACTTACAAAGCATGGCTGAGAGATGCTATTGCAGGCGGTCCCAGAATTGACACCGCAGAAAATACCGAGGAAATCCACAGATATGCCACAGGTAACAGCCAGACAGAACTTACTACAGCCTTTACAAATATTCTTAAAGATATTGAGCTGATTCCTGCAGAGACAATGGAAGAAGCGTATACACTTGATCCTATGAGCGATAATGTGGATTTTATGTATTTCTACGACCTGGAGGGTAAGCCTGTGTCTCACCTTGTGAACACAAAACACGGCAGAGATGTGGCTGTGTTCAACGAGGAGACAGAGACCATCAAGTGGTGGCTGACAACAACACAGAACTTCTATATTGATGAGATTGGCAACTATGTGCTTTCTATGACTTACAGAGTTCGTCTTAAGAATGAAGTTGAGGGATTTGAGATTGAAAAGGCGTTGGAAACCAACGACACAACTACCTTCTATTTCAAGACTACAGACTTTGAGACAGGCGAACCTTTGTATGGTGATAACAGTATAGATTATCTTATTCCTCAGGTAGAAGGATACAAGGGTAACCTGACCTTCACAAAGATTGATGCTGTAACAGAGCATCCCCTTGAAGGTGCCGAGTTTGCCCTCCGGCATTATGGAGCAAGTTGCCATATATGCCACGGAGATGCTGTTATTGCAGATAAACACGCTTCCAGCAATCAAAGAGGTATAGTAGAGTTTACGGATATTCCGTCAGGTCACGAGTATGTGCTTATAGAGACAAAGGCACCTGAGGGTTATCAGCGCAGTGCATATCATGCTGTTAATGTAGCCTACGGAAAAACATATCTAGACTCTGTGCTTGTAACAGAGGAAGAACCCGGATTTGTTCCCAATGATTCGATTGAACCTGTAGAGGTTCAGTTCAGAGCAAAGAAAAATATGATTGGCAGAGCGGTTACTGATGACGAGTTTGCCTTCTCCCTTACAGGTGTGTTTGAATTTGGCAACAAGTTCCACGAGATAGCAACCTGTTCTGCAGATGGAATTGCTACCTTCCACGAAATCCGCTTTGACCAGGTGGGAACATACCACTTTGAAATGAGTGAGGTGAAAGGAGACGACAGCACCGTCATCTACGATACAAAAGTGTATGATATACAGGTTGAAATCAGTTTATCAGAGGATGGCATGAGTTATGTTGTCAACACTCTCGTAGATGGTGAGGAAGTAGAGAATGACACAAGCCCCTTGCCCTTTGAATTTACCAATACTCTGCGTAAACCGGGAAGTGCTTTTATTGAAGCAGAAAAAACTCTTGACGGAGAGATTCCTCCTGACAATACTTTCAGAATTACTCTGAAAGATTCAGAGGGTAAGCCCATAGAGACCAGTTATGTGGTAAATGGTGTTGCTACTTTTGATGAACTTCAGTATCTGGAAGAGGGTATTTACCGTTATTCACTTACAGAGGAGCATGAAGACGACCTTTTCAGCACAATCTTCTTTGACCATTCTGTATATAACGTAGTGGTAACTGTTACTGCACCTGAGGACAGCGATGCTTTTGAAACTTCCGTAAAATATTACATTGACGGACACGAAGTGGATGTTCCTGTGTTCAGAAACGAAACAAGACAGGAAGCAACCCTGAAACTTAACTTCCTCAAGACTCTTGACGGAGCTTTGCCCCAGCAGAAGAGATTTTCCTTTGAGCTGAGAGATTCACAGGGTAATGTTCTGGAAGAAGTACAGAATACGGAAATGGGCATTATCGCTCTCAGCGAGCTTTCCTTTGATAAAGAAGGATATTATGTTTATACTGTAAATGAGGTTGTTGGTACAGACGACGAGATTGTGTACGATAATACTATTTACAGCGTATATGTAACTGTTGAGCCACACCACAATCTGAGCAACTACTTCCTTGAGGTTGATGTTAAGAAATCTGTTGAGGATGGCGAAGAACTGGTTGCCCACGCTCATGGCATCAATCTGGATATAAACACTAACGGAGAAATGGTGTTCGTTAACACAACCAAGGAGACCGAGCCTCCTGTAACATCAGTCCCGATAACTACAGAGACAGATCCTACTGAAGTTACAACAACAGTTCCTGTGGTTACACAGACAGATCCTACTGAAGTTACAACAACAGTTCCTGTGATTACACAGACAGATCCCACAGGGGTTGCAACAACAGTTCCTGTGATTACAGAAACAGATCCCACGGAGGTTACAACAACAGTTCCTGCGGTTACAGAAACAGATCCTACGGAGGTTACAACAACAGTTCCTGTGGTTACACAGACAGATCCTACTGAAGTTACAACAACAGTTCCTGTGATTACAGAAACAGATCCTACGGAGATTACAACTACTGTTCCCGATACAACTGTAACAAAGCCTGTTGAAAGCACAACAGCACCTGCTCCCGAGACAGATGCAACTGTACCTACACAGCCTGTAACAAAACCCGCAGGATTGGATGCACCTGACACAGGTGTAAGAGGTGTTCTTGTATGGTGGATTGCGGTTATGTTTGTAGTGGGAAGTTCTGCTTTGGTTTATAACAGACGCAGGAAAACAGAAGAATAAACATTAATTTGTAAGGATAATGATGTTCTTATAGATTACCCCTCAGGACTCCCTTTGCGAAACTTTGCAAGGGGAGTCGGCTTTTTATATATAAAGAAAACACCCGTAAACTTATGAGAAAATCAGAAAAACTGCGGAGAATACTTGCTTTTGCAAGGTAAAAGTGATATCATATAAAAATATTCCGACAGATATTCGGAACAGAATACTTAGTTTTTCAGAGGGTGATTGTTATGAACAGTCTTTATGTTCCTAAGGACTATGCACCAAAACTTTCAAGCCATGACCTGCAGCTGGCAATCGATTGTGCAAAAGCGGCTTTTCAGAAGGAGTTCTCAAAGGCTCTTAACCTGAGAAGAGTATCTGCACCTTTGTTTGTAAGCGGTGCATCAGGTATGAACGATAACTTAAGCGGTACTGAGCGTCCTGTTGACTTTGATATTCCTGCAATCGGAATCAAGGCAGAGATTGTTCACTCTCTTGCAAAGTGGAAGCGTGTTGCTCTGAAGCAGTATGGTTTTGGCGTACACGAGGGACTTATTACCGATATGAATGCTATCAGACGTGACGAGGAGCTGGATAATATCCATTCCATATATGTTGACCAGTGGGACTGGGAAAAGGTAATTACAGCCGAGGACAGAACACCTGAGTATCTTAAGAGTGTAGTTACTCTCATTGTAAATGCTGTTGCTGATGTTAACGATAAACTGAGAGAGAAGTTCCCTGCACTCTCCACAGAAATCAAAAGAGAAATTTCTTTTGTTACATCCCAGGAGCTGGAGGATATGTACCCCGACCTGACACCTGAGGAGAGAGAAAATGTTTTCACAAAAGAGCGTGGAACAGTTTTCATTATGCAGATTGGTGACAAACTTCTTTCAGGTAAACCCCACGGCAATCGTGCTCCCGACTATGATGACTGGACACTCAACGGTGATATCCTTGTCTGGAACGAAGTTCTGCAGAGAGCCTTTGAACTTTCTTCAATGGGTATCCGAGTTGACAGAAAGAGTATGGAGGAGCAGCTTAAAAAGGCAGGTTGCGAGGAGCGTAGAAATCAGCCTTATCATCAGATGCTCTTAAACGGCGAACTCCCCCTTACAATCGGTGGCGGTATTGGTCAGTCAAGACTCTGTATGCTTCTTTTAGGTTGTGCGCACATCGGTGAGGTACAGTCCTCTCTGTGGGATGCTGATACTGTGCTTAAGTGCAAACAGCATGGCATCAAACTGCTCTGATTAAAATACAATATAAAAAATATTAAAGCGGTCTGATTCGAATTCAGACCGCTTTTCTTGTGTTTTTTTTTATTCAGTTTTTTTGTTTCTTGCATTTGCAATTGCTTTTCTGATTATATCAAAGGGAATCACAATGAAAGAAAGACCTATAACAGTAACCCATTGTACAAAGCTGAGGGGACAGAGTTTTACGGCACCTCCCACAAAGGTACAAAGGAGGATTACACCGATGAAAATTCCCACAGCAATCTGCGAGAAGAGTTTGTTCTTCATAAGTCCCTTGAACAGGTTGATGCTGTCTGTACGGATGTTGAAGCCGTTGAGCACAGCCATAAAGCACATAAGTGCAAATCGTGCTGTGAGGCTTTCCTCTGCAGAAGGGAACAGGGCGTTCAAAGGGGTAAAAAGCATAATGCAGTATGCAATTATAAAGGCAATTGTGCTGAGGGCAATTCTGCTTTTTACACCGCCCATGAAGAGGCCTGAACCTTTTTCGAGAGGTTTTTCTCTCATATACTCGGGTTTTGGGGGTTCACTGCCGAAGGACAGGGAGTTGAGAGAGTCCATAATAATGTTGATAATAAGAATCTGTACGGAGGCAAGAATTGCACCTGCACCGAATACAGGATAAACCATACTGAGAATAAGCAGACAGATGTTAATGGGTAACTGGAAAAGCAGGAACATCATTATATTGTGCATAAATGTTCTGCCCAAGTGTACAGCCTTGACAACAGAAGCAAAGTTGTCATCGGTGAGGATAATATCGGAGGCTTCTTTTGCCACATCACTGCCTGTCTGCATACCGAAACCTACATCGGCACGCTTGAGGGCAGGGGAGTCGTTAACGCCGTCACCTGTCATTGCAACAGACATTCCGATTTCCTGGGCAAGGGTTACAAGTCGGAGTTTTGTTTGGGGTGAGCAACGGGAGATAACCCTTAAGTCGGGAATAAGTTTCTTTATTTCTTCGTCAGAGAGTTTCTCAAAATCATCGTTGGCAATAGCCACATCGCCATCTTTATAAATACCGCACTCGGTGGCAACGGCAATGGCGGTGTCGATGCTGTCACCTGTGATTTCAATAACCTGGGTACCTGCTTTGTGAGCAATATCAACAGCACCTTTTACCTCGGGCCTCAGAGGGTCAACAACACCGATGATGCCAAGGAAGGTCATATTGTCGGGAAGCTCATTTTCTGTGAGCATCCCCTGTGCTGTGGTGAGAGCAATACATCTGATAGAACGCTTGTTAGCGTTTTTGATAGCAGCAAGTAACTGCTCTTTTGTGTCAAAATCTGCAATCTCTCCCTCAGGAGTCATTACATGTGTACAACGAGAAATAAGTTTCTCAGGTGCACCTTTGTAGTAAGAAATTCCATTTGTGGCAGAGAAGGCGGAGTACTTGTTTGAACTGCTGAATACCTGTCTGTCAGCCTTTTTGTTCTGTGCCTTTATGCTCTGTGCCTCCTGGGGTGTTACAAGGGAAAGCACAGCTCTGTCAACGGAGTTACCCCCTGTAATTACTCCTTCGGAATCAAAAACAGCGCTGTTGTTGAGAACGATGTTTTTCTTGATTTCAGCAAAGAGGAGTGTTTCTTTTGGGAGAACTTCGCCTGTATAAGAAAGGAGAAGTTCGGGGGACATAACACCTGTTGTCAGAGTACCTGTCTTGTCGGTACAGATAAGATTTACATAAGCAAGTTCGGGGATTTTGCCCGGGTTCTTTGCCAGAATGTTGAAGCGTTCCATTGTCTTTACATTCTGTTTGGTAACAAGTTTTACAATAAGGGGAAGTCCCTCGGGTACAGCCGCAACAATAATTGTAAGAGCAACTGAAATATTGCCTGCAATCTTCTGGATTGTGCCAAGGATATTTCCTGTGAAATAAGCAGAGAATCCTGTCTCCATAATTCCTGTAACTGTCAGGATGATAAAGGTGATAACTGCTGCCAATGTACCCCAGCGGGAGATAAAGTCGCTGAGTTTATCAAGGGCAATATCCAGAGCGGTTTTGGGAGCCTCAAGAGTCTGGGTTTTTACCAGGGTGTCACCGTTTACTGTGTTAATACCAACGTCGGTAACTATCATTCTGCCTGCACCCGACATAACAGAGGTGCCTGCAAAAAGGCAGTTCTGATTTGTATATGCATCTGTTGATGTGGTCTTTACATGAACATAACCTTCAACGGGGGTTTTTCTGCATTCTTTTGTTTCGCCGTTGATAGCAGCATTATTTACCTTTACTTTGCCGTCAATGATGTAACCGTCAGCAAAGATTTCTTTGCCTGTTTCAATAAGAACAATGTCACCAACAACAAGTTCGTCTTTGTTTATAGTGACAATGTGTCCGTTTCTGAGTACATCACAATATCGCAGGGAGGATTTCTTCCTCAGCTCTGTGGCAGATTTCTGTACACCGAGTCCTGTACGGACAGCAATGGCAGTTACAATGCCCAGCACAAGACCAATCATTACAGGTTCAGAGATTTCCATTACACCCAGAATTGCCAGTACAAGCTGTACTACAGCAATAACGATAAGAACAAGAGTGATTTTTTCACTGAGGGCTTCAGCCGCAAAGTGATACCATTTTTTCTGTTTTGGTTCGGGCAGTTTATTTGAGCCGAATTTTTCTCTCTGTTCTGCAACCTGAGCATCTGTGAGACCTGTCATATAGTAGTTGTTCATAGATTCAACTCCTTTTTTGAGGCTGTATTCAATAGTATATATAACATATTATTAATGTTGATATCTCAACTATTACGATTGGGATGATAGCACAAGCAATTCATAAAAACAATATATACAGAGAAAAGTTAACAAACAAATAACATTTACGAAGAAAAACCGCGCTTTTGTTATAATAATGTTAAAATATTGAACGGACATCGATGACACCATTGATGATGGCAAGACAAAAAAGATGAAGTTCTATTTGAGAAACAAAATACAGCAAACACTATTACCAAATAAAGAGAGCGTGTATTGGTGGAATTGCTGGTTTTTTATCTTGGATGCTAATAATTCTATCCGAATATTTACTTGAAACAGACAGTTATGATACAATGTATATGAATGATAAAATGTGAAGTCTGCGCATTTTACAAATGGTTTTTACAGGAGTTGAATTTGATGAAAAAGAAGTTTTTCAGAAGAGCGGTTTCCGTTTTGCTTTGTGTGCTGATAATGGTATCCTGCCTTGTGGTGGCCGTTGTTCCCGCATCAGCGGCAACATACAGAAACGGCGCTCAGTCCGGCCCCTCTACATCCTACAAAAACGGCAGATACTACAAGAATTATCTGAAGGTTCCCATTACAGGCGATAACAGAACGGATATTCTTGCCATTGCTCTGTCTCAGCTTGGATATCAGGAAGGTGCATCAAGCGGTGCTTTTTCCGGTGAGGTTTCAGGCGGACAGAACTATGTTGAGTTCAGTTACAATATGGGTGACCTGGGCCTTGGTTATGGTGGTTCAGACTATCCCTGGTGTGCATCCTTTGTGTCCTGGTGTCTGTATCAATCACACGCTACTGACCAGGCAACCTACAAGGATTTAGGACGAAACCACATAGGTGACTATAAATATATCTGGAAAGAAATCAGCTGCTCCCAGTGGGTGCGTCAGCTCAAGGGTGCAGGTTATTATAAATACTCTGCATACGAGGGCGGTTCATATACTCCCAAGTATGGTGACCTTGTGTTCTTCCAGAATTCCAAGGGCGTAGCACATATCGGAATCTGTCTGTATACATCAGGTGGCAGAATCTATACAGTTGAGGGTAACACCAGCGACTCCTCAGGACTTGAGGCAAACGGCGGCGGTGTATACTTCAAGAACTATGCTTTGTCTACCTCCTATATCAACGGTTATGGTGTATTGCCCTACAAATCAAATTCCTCTGTAGCAAAGATTGACTACAGCGGCTCAAATCCTACACCCGGTCTTTATGTTGCAAATGCATCAAAGTATATTTACAGCAGTGAGACCGCTACATCCTACAGCTACACAATCCCCAGATTCTCAATGTTTGAGATTACAAAAATCGGCACAAACGGCACCAGACTCTATGGTACATTCACAACTTCATCAGGTGCAACCGTTACAGGTTGGATCAACAACAACTCCGACAGAATAATTCAGCTTTCATCTTCAGGAGAGACGGTTTCTCCCGAAGAAGTGGCAAGAGAAGCCCTTGAAAAAACTGTGACAAACGCAAAGGCTGCCCGCCACTACAATTATACAGAAGCAAAGATTACAGAAATCCGTACAGCATACAAAAACGCCGTATCTGTACTTGCAAACACAGCTGCAACAGAATCCCAGCTTACTTCTGCAGATACAACGCTCAAGAATCTTCTGGCACAGAAGGGCAGCAATACAATTGCTTATAACAATCAGGGTGTATATGTAAACGGAAGAAACTCTGTAATCGGTGCAGGTGACTGTTTCATTTACTCTCCCAGTTGGAACAATGGTCTTATTACCGTTGACAATGCTAACATAAGATACACAGTAAATGTTGTTGTAAAATGGGACGGTTATCTTTGCTGTAATGTGGTTAAATCCGTATCAGTTGGTACAGGCTCATCCACACCTTCTATCCAGCTTGAAGAGGGTGAGTGGCTGATTGCGGCACACAACTGGGAACATGGTGTTGCGGAAAGTGATAATCCTGTTGAGTACTCGGGAACTAACTACAATATTCTCTCTAACCTTTCTGTGGGTTCAAGAGTTTATGTCTCAGGTTGCACAGCACTCAATGCAGGTACAGATGTTGAGCCTGCAGCATATATTAAATTCGGCGCTCCCGATTCCACAAAGATGACAGGAAAGAACACAAAAGTGGAAAAAGGCGGATTTGTACTATTTACTCCTGCATTCAACAGCGGTCTGCTGACACATTCAAATGCTAATATCCACAAGACTCTCAATGTTGTTGCAAAGTGGGACGAGGTTAAGACTGCGTGGATTGTAACAGATAAATTCCACGGCAACGATAAAGAGGACGAGACATCGAATATCGAGATTACTGACGGCCAGATTGTAATTTCCGGTTATGCCTGGGAGGGCGGAGTTACTGATGGTACTGCCGTTGCAGGCTCCACAGGCAACTGGAACAAACTGAACACCGCCCAGATTGGAGAGCAGGTTATTTTCTCAGGCATCACTCCCACTTACGGTTCAGATTACCTTTCAGTTTCTGCAAATATAGATTTTGTTGAGTATGCAGGCGGTGAGGGTGACGAGGATGACACAACTACCAACGGCCCCGAAAATCTTGCTCTTGGTAAGTCCTACGAGGCAAAGACTCATGGCACAACTCATACAGCCAACCTGACAGACGGTGTGTATCCTGCAGAACTCTGGCCTGCAGGCAACTGGTTCGGCTTTAACAAAGAAGGCAATACCACCCAGGGTACAGGTACAGTTACAGTTGACCTTGGTGCAAGATACAATCTTGAATCCTTCCGGGTTCATCTTTACGGCAGAGATGATGATTCCAGCATCGGTCCTCCTGCATATGTAAATGTATATACATCCAACAACGGTGTCAGCTTTGATAAGGTAGGCAGCCTTGTTCAGGACGCATCTGCAACAAGCGGCTACTGGGCAGAACTTGAGGATATATCCGCTATGGGCAGATATGTAAAATTCGAGGTTGCTCCCTGTGAAGAAGGACACTACTGGGTATTCCTCAACGAGATTGAGGTTTACGGATATGACCTTACAGGTGAGGAGAATGTTGCTCTTAATACAACAGAAACCCTGACTCCCGCAGAAGGCGGCTACAACACAAGCCTTGTTGACGGTGTGGCAGAAGATGCCCTTGCTCAG
Organism: Oscillospiraceae bacterium; assembly: GCA_015065665.1. GTDB lineage: Bacteria > Bacillota > Clostridia > Oscillospirales > Acutalibacteraceae > Ruminococcoides. The sequence goes on from SVPX01000011.1 coordinate 27,041, forward strand.
GATAAGTGGTTTGGTTTCCTGAGTGATAGGGAAAACGAGAACTCAAATACTGTGGACAATGTTGGCACTGCGGTTATCGACCTGGGTGCAAGATTCAGCATTACTGATATAAAGGCACACTTCTTTGCAGGCGAAAATACAATAGGCGCAGATGCTCCTGCACAGGTAACAGTTTCTGTTTCTATCGATGGTGTTACCTATGCCAGGGTGGGAACAATGGCTCTTACAGAGGATGCCACAGCTCCTTTCTGGGCAGTTCTGACACAATGCGATGCAGTAGGCAGATATGTAAAACTTGATGTGGATTGCATTGATAAGTGGACACTTCTCAATGAGGTTGAGGTATACGGTGTATCACATATTCAGGCGGTAAATAACAATATTGCTCTTGAGAAGGTATACACAGCGGCAGGTTATGAGGGGTCACCCTATATTGCTTCTCTGACAGACGGCATCGCTTCTCAGATTTTCCAGTACGGACTGAATAATTCATCCTGGTTCGGATTCCGTAACACAGGAGATGCTCAGACAGGTAACGTTACAGATAACAAGGGTATTGTTACTATTGATTTAGGCGGACAGGCTGAAATCACAGGTACATATGTAAATCTGTTTGCAGGTGCAAACGATGCAGGAGCAGTACAACCCGGATATGTAAATGTTTATATTTCTGATGATGGTACAGCGTTTGACTATATTGAGACGATAGATGTTGATAAAACAAAGACAGCTCCATATTGGGCAGGCTTTACACTTTCATCTCCCGTATATGCAAGATATGTGAAGTATGCATTCCAGGTAGAGGCTGAACAGCTTGTTCTCCTTAATGAAATCAAGGTTACAGGCACAATGCTGACTTCAAACGAATCAGACGAGCCGGGCTCAATGTCAACTGTTACATTGGCAGGTGACTTTAACGGTTGGAATTCAACTCCCAATATGAGCAGGATCGACGGCACAACAGTATCGGTTGCAATGAATATTGCAGAGGGTGCATATCAGTTCAAGATTCTTGACGGCAATGTGTGGTATGGTAACGATGGAGAGATTGACAACTCTACAGAGTATACTTCTGATATAGGTTGGGAGATGACTCAGGAGGCAGGTAACTGTGTGCTTAATGCAACAGGCGGTATGTACACCTTCCTGTACAACACAGAGACAAGAATGCTCAGGGTTCTTCATACTCCCGATACATACTTTATCCGCGGAGATTTTAACGATTGGGGAACATGGGATATCCTCTCTGAGAATGAGGACGGAACATTTTCCAAGACAATTACACTCAAGGCAGGTACATACGAGTTCAAGGCTGCAAACGAGGATTACTCCAAACAGTGGCCCGATAATAATGACAGCATTACTCTGGAGCGAACAACAGATGTTACCTTTACCCTTGATATATTCTCAAACACTCTCACATATACACAGGAGGTAAACGACTTTATCGTTACCTTCGCAGGATATGACGGTAAGGTTATCAGCACTCAGGAAGTAAGACGCGGTCAGTCCGCAACTGCACCTGAAGCTCCCGAGAGAGAGGGCTTCAACTTTACAGGCTGGAACAGAAGATTTGATAATGTGACAGAAGATATCAAAGTAGTTGCCATGTATCAGAAGACACACGGCACACTTAAGGTTGATGTTACAGGCGGCGTAGGTTTTACTATTTCTGTAAACGGAGGCACAGCACGTCCTCAGGGCAGTAACTATGTGAATACAAAGATGCCCATCGGTGCTCAGGTTACAGTGACAGCTATGAATCTCTCAGATGAAGAATTTATCGGTTGGATGAATCCTGCCAATGGTCAGATTTATACCAAGGATTACAGCTATACATTCTATTCATCAGGTAACGATTATCTGAAGGCTACATTCAAGAACAGTATCAGCGGTGTAAATATGGTTATGTTCAAGAACGACAAGGCTGCAGGTGGCAACGGACAGATTCTTGATATGCAGTATTATGCTGCAGGTGACACAGTTGAAACGCCTCTCAATCCCACTCAGGCAGGTTTTGACTTTGCAGGTTGGGACCATACATCCGAACAGATTGGTGCAAACCTTCAGGCACAGCAGGATACAACAGTACTTGCAAACTGGACAAAGCAGATTATCAAGGTTAATGTGAATGTCAATGGCGGTGCAGGTACAGGTGTATATGATGCAAACTATGCTGTGACTGTGACAGCAAACGAAGCTCCCGAGGGTAAGAAGTTCGCATATTGGACAGACTCAGAGGGTAACATCAGAAGTTACCTGGAAGCATATAAATTCTATCCTGCAAAGGATACAGAGCTTACAGCAGTATTCATTGACGAGAATGAGGCGATTGACTATCAGATTCTCGTAAATGTTGATACAATCGATATTACCTCTCAGGGTACATCCAACGTATTCTATTACAGCTGGTTTGTTCCTGAGGAGGAACTGGGTATCACCTTTATTGATGCAGGTATCCTTGCTGTAAATAAAGATTTCTATAACGAAGAAACTTTCTATGCAGGTTCCGATGGGGCTAATATTTATGACCGAGGCCCCTCAGGATCAAATATCAAGCCTGTAAACAGCTTTGCATGGACAAAAACTAATGTTCCTGCAGGACAGACTTGGGTTGCAAAGGCTTATGTTCAGTATAAGACAGCAGAGGGTAAACTTATTACTGTGTATTCTGACCTTGCCGAGGCAACAAAAGAATAAAACCCAATAACTTATAGAAAATGCACCTTGTCATATTTTGTGGCAGGGTGCTTTTTTGTTATGTACTTGTTGATGATATCATCATCGGCGTTGTGCTATTGCACAAAACAGATAAGGGTGTATTTGGTACAAAGGGAGAAAAAGTTATTTTTATTTGAATAAAGAGTTTTACTATTGTAGAATGGAATTAATAAATATATCGGAGGTTTAATTATGAGCCTTAAAAAAAGTTTGAGTTTACTGCTTTGCTTATGTATGGTGCTGTCTGTGTTTGTGATAGTGCCTGTTTCTGCCTTTGCGGCAAAGACCGAAATAGCAGATACAGGAGCAAATGCAGAGATTGCTGACACAGGAGCAGGAATCTATGGCCTTGCAGACAATGTGCAGGAGGGACAGATTCTCCAGTGCTGGAACTGGTCATACCAGAACATAGCAAAGAATATGAGCACAATTGCCCAGCAGGGCTTTTCTGCTATCCAGACTTCTCCTATTCAGGCTATCAAGGAAAGCACAAAGGAAGGTTACAGCACAGTGCAGAATTCTTCCTGGGTAGTATATCAGCCTATTGCTTTTGCTATCGAGACTAATAGCTGGAATGCTCAGGGTACAAAAGCTGACTTTGAGTATATGTGTGAGACTGCTCATAAGTATGGCGTAAAAGTTATTGTCGATGCAGTTCTCAATCACATGGCAAATGATATGTCAGGAAATACTATTCATCCCAGCATTCCTTCCGAAATAAAGAACAACTCTGATTGTTGGCACGATATTTCCAAGGATATCTACAACTACGACAATCGTTATGATGTTACTCATTACTGTATTACAGGTCTGCCCGACCTTAACTCTTCAAACTCCATCGTTCAGAAACATTGTAAGAACTTCATGAAAGAGGCTATTGATGCAGGTGCAGATGGTTTCCGTTTTGATGCTGCAAAGCATATTGAAACTGACTGGGATGCAGATGGCACAAAGTCTGATTTCTGGAAGAATGTTCTGGGTGATGTTACTACTCACGCACAGGAATCCAGAGGAATCACACCTTATTATTATGGTGAGATGTTGGGTGATGCAGGCGGCGGACTGAGTATGGAGGCATATACTCAGTATATGAGTGTTACAGATCCGGGTACATCTGACAATATCAGAAACGGTGTGTGTAACGGTAATGCCTCTGCGGCTGCATCAAGCGGTGTAAGCTATGGTGTATCAAAGAGCAGGATTGTTCAGTGGACAGAGTCCCATGATAACCACAAGGACCATGGAACCTCCGGTATAAGCGAGAATAATATAAACAAGACCTGGGCTATTATAGGCGCCAGAGATGAGATTTGCGGAATGTACCTTGCCCGTCCTGAGGATATGAACACAACTATGATGGGTGATGCTGACTTTACATCCTGGTCATATCCTGAGGTTAAAGCAGTTAACAACTTCAAAAACCACTTTATCGGTCAGTCTGAATATCTTTCTTCTTATAATAAACTTGCTTGTGTGGAACGTGGCAACTCAGGTATTGTTATCGTTAACACAGGCGGTTCATACTACAATGGTATGAGCGCACCTGTTCATACTATGGCATCAGGTACTTATAAGGATGCTATAACAGGTAATACATTTAAGGTATCAGACGGCTATATCTCAGGTGATATAGGTGATACAGGTATTGCTGTTGTATATGATGTTGACAACAGCGGTGTGTTTACCAAGGGTAATGTAACAGATGTTTCCATTTCGGGTACCTTTAACGGTTGGGACACAAGTGCAGATAAAATGATTGCAGTTGATGGCGATACAGCAGCTGTAACTATGTTCCTTGATGCAGGTACATATGAGTTCAAGGTTTCTACAACAACAGGAATCTGGTATGGTAACTCAGGTACAATTGAGGACACAACAGGCAGCACAGGCTGGACTATGAGATCTTCTGTTGATGATAACTGTACTCTTGTTGCAACAGGTGGTAAGTATACTTTCAAATTCAATGTAAGCACAGGTAAGCTTGTTGTTGAATATGAGAACACAACAGACACAACATCCGATTTCTATCTGAAGGGTACATTCAATGACTGGAAAGATAATTATCCTTTTGTATATTCAAGCGGAGATAACATTGTAACTACCACAGTTGCTCTTGATGCAGGTACATATACATTCAAAATAAACAATGCGGATGAGGATATATGGTACAGTAACGCAGGTACTATCAATGATACAACAGGTACCACAGGCTGGACAATGAGAACAACTGTGTCCGATAAGTGTACTCTCACAGCATCAGGTGGTAACTACACCTTCGCTTTTAATCTTTCAACACAGAAACTGACAGTTACTACAGATGCAACAATAACTACAGCAACACAGGCTACAGATGCAGAGGAAACAACCGCAGAGATAACCACAACTGAAGCTCCTGCTGGAACAGGATTTTTCCTGAAGGGCGATTTTAACGACTGGAGCGAACTGAATCAGTTTGACGAAACAGATGACAGTAATGTTGTTACAAGCACCGTTGAGCTGGAGGAGGGTACCTACAAGTTCAAGGTTCACGACACCAATACTTCCAAATGGCGTTCAAACAAAGGAACTGTATATGATACAACAGGTACTTCAGGCTGGACTATGAGTTCAACGGTAGAAGATAACTGTACTCTTGTTGCCAAAGGCGGTACCTATACATTCAACTTCAATACAAATACCTGTAAACTTGTTATCCTCTATACTCCTGCTGAGACAGACCCTGTTGAGACAACAGAACTTAGTTACACAGTAATTTTCAAAAATGCTGATGGCACAGTTCTTTCCTCACAGCAGGTTCTTTCCGGAGAGAGTGCGATTGCTCCCGAAACTCCCACAAAGGAGGCAGATGCCCAGTATACATATACATTCAAGGAGTGGGATACGGATTTCACAAATGTTACACAGGATATAACGGTGACAGCCGTATACAGCAAGACAGTCAATAAATATACTGTTACATTTGTGGATTTTGATGGCACAGTAATTGAGACTCAGCAGGTTGAATATGGTTCCGGTGCCAACGCGCCTGCAGCCCCCACAAGAGAGGGTTATGCCTTTACAGGCTGGGATGCTTCCTTTGATAATATCACTCAGGATATCACCGTTACAGCACAGTATGTGGATGCAACAGTATATCTCAAGGGTAGTTTCAATGATTGGGAAGATACAACCCCCATGGTAGTGTCAGAAGCAGACAGCAATGTTTATACAGCAGTTCTTCAGTTGGAAAAAGGCTCTTATACATTCAAGATTAACCATAAAGAGAAGTGGTACGGCAACACAGGTACAATTGCAGATACAACCACCACATCCTCCTCAGGGGGTTGGCTGATGGAAACAGGTAAGGGTAACTGTACACTCTCTGCTTCAGGTGGTACATATACATTCAACTATAATGTATCCACAAATAAACTTATTGTTCTTTACAAGGCTCCTGAGTTTACAGTTACTTTCCTTGATTATGATGGCAAGGTTCTTGATACTCAGAGCGTTGAGAGAGGTAAGTCTGCAACTGCACCTCAGAATCCCTCAAGACCTGCAACTGCACAGTATACCTACGCATTCAAAGGCTGGGATACTGACTTTACAAACATTACAGCCGACACAAACGTAACTGCAACTTATACTCAGACAATCAATAAGTACACAGTTATATTTGTAGACTATGATGGAACAGAACTTTCAACACAGAGTGTTGAGTATGGCAAGTCTGCTGTAGCACCGGAAGTTCCCATTCGTGACGGCTTTACATTCCTTGCTTGGGACACAGATTTTACAAACATCACAAAGGATACCACAGTAACAGCAACTTACAAAGAGGTTGAAAAAACCCACTATACTGTTAAGTTTGTGGATTATAACGGCACAGTTTTAAGCACACAGACAGTAGAAGAAGGCAAGAGTGCTGTAGCTCCTGCAGATCCCACAAGAGATGGTTATAACTTCAAGGGTTGGGATAAAGACTTCGCCGTTATCACAGGTGACCTTACAGTAACCGCACAGTATGAGAAGAAGGAAACTCCTGTGGTAGTGCCTAAGGGTAGTCTTAAGATTGATGTAAACGCAGGCAGAGGATTCAGGATTTCTGTAAATGGCGGTGCAGCCCGTCCTCAGGGTATGACATACATCAACTCTTCAATCCCTGTTACAACTCCTGTTACGGTAACTGCCTATGAGATTGATTCAATGGTGTTCCTTGGTTGGTGGAACAGCGCTAACGGTCAGGTTCTGACTACTGATTACAACTATTCTTTCTATACATCAGGTAACGATAATATCAAGGCTGTGTATATGGTTGATTATGAGGATTTCAGCACAGTAATCTTCAAGAACGATAAGGCAGCAGGCGGTCTGGGACAGATTATTGATATGCAGTATTATGTTCCCGGTGACGAAATCACAATGCCTGACTCTGTGACGCAGGTAGGTTTTGACTTTGCAGGCTGGAATATGACAGCAGAAGAAATTGCACAGGCGGTAGCGAATGGTGAGGATGTAACAGTTCTTGCAACCTGGACAAAGCAGATCGTTAAGGTTAATATCACAGT
>SVPX01000012.1 GCA_015065665.1 Oscillospiraceae bacterium
TATCTGCAAGATCCGGGGGAACTACCCAGTCAAGAGTAATGTTGGAGAAAGGAGCCTGTGTACCCCATCTGGAAGGTGTGTTTACACCGAAGATGAAGGACTCCAGAGCTTTCTTTGTCTGCTCGTATGTGAGGTTGTCAACCTTTACGAAAGGTGCAAGGTATGTGTCGAAAGAGGAGAATGCCTGAGCACCTGCCCACTCGTTCTGCATAATACCAAGGAAGTTAACCATCTGGTTGCAGAGGGTTGCAAGGTGACTTGCAGGAGAGGATGTAACCTTACCTGTGATGCCGCCCAGTCCCTGCTGGATAAGCTGCTTTAAGGACCAACCTGCACAGTAACCTGTAAGCATGGAAAGGTCGTGAATGTGGATGTCTGCACGGCGGTGAGCGTTTGCAATCTCATCGTCATAAACCTCAGACAGCCAGTAGTTAGCTGTGATAGCGCCTGAGTTGGAGAGAATCAGACCACCTACGGAGTAAGTAACGGTGGAGTTCTCCTTAACACGCCAGTCGCTGACGTTAACATAGTTATCAACAATCTCTTTGTAGTCAAGGATTGTTGATTTAACTCTTCTGAGCTTTTCTCTCTGACGTCTGTAGAGAATGTAAGCCTTGGCAACATCGCCGTAGCCTGTCTGAATGAGTACATCCTCAACAGAGTCCTGAATGTCTTCAACTGCAATCTTGCCGTCAACTACCTTGGGAGCAAAGTCAGCAGTAACCTTGAGTGCAAGAAGGTCTATAACAGAGGGGTGATAGTCCTTCTTTGTAGCCTCAAAAGCCATCTTGATTGCTTCGGTAATCTTGGAAAGATCAAAATCAACTATTTTGTTGTCACGTTTAATAACCTTATACATAATGTGGTCTCTCCTTTTCTTTAGTAATTTTCACGTTGCTACACAATGATACACTAAAAATAGTGGTCTGTCAATAGATAAACCACAATATATTGTGACAATTCTGTTATTCTTAATTGCAAATCAGAATTAAAAAACACCCCTTAAACGCCTCAAACCCAGTGGTGATGGGGTTTTGGGTGGTTTTAAGATTGTAACCACAATATTTAGTGGTGCAAACTTCTCACACCAAGATATTGTGGTATATCTTGTGGTAGACACAAGAAACGAGTTAATACGCTAAAAGGTTAGTCGGGTGAAGGGATAAAGACAGGTTGCTGTGATTAAACCACCAGTTGATTTTATCAATTTCCTGTCTATTGTGATAAATTTAATGTGTTGTTATAATGAATGTGGAACAGGTTGAGGATTTTTAGATTCAACCAACGGAAAATCTATATTAAAACAAAGGAGGATTTGTTATGAAGAAAAAATTTTCAATGCGTGTGATTGCAAGTCTTATTTCAATGCTTCTGCTTTTAGGTATGTTGCCTGTGATGAGTGTATCGGCAGAAGAAATGACAGGTACCACGGAAGATGGGTATGTGTATTCTATCGAAGATGGTGAAGCGACTATCATCGATTATACAGCTGACTATATGAGTGTGACAATTCCTGATTATGTTCAGCACTATTCATCAGGTGAATACAGAAGTTATCCTGTTACCTGCATCGGCTCCTATGCTTTTGAAAACTCAGGAATGTATAGCCTTCAGATAGGTAATAATGTGAAGCGAATTGAGAGATATGCATTTTTTGGCTCATCGGTAGAGATAGTTATGATTTCTGCTTCTGTAGAAGAGGTTGAACCCCTTGCTTTTTATTGTTGCTTCAGTCTTGCTTATTTTATGGTAGATGAGAATAACTCTGTGCTTGATAGCCGTGAGGATTGTTCTGCTATCATTGAAACTGCCACCAATACTCTGGTTGCAGGCTGTAAGAACAGTGTTATTCCTGCGAGCATCGAAGCAATCGGAGACTATGCCTTTATGGGCTGCATTGATCTGTTGAACATTACAATCCCTTATGGTGTAAAGAGCTTAGGTGTAGGTGCATTCGGAGAATGCAGCTCTCTTAACTATATTGAACTTCCCAGCTCAATAACAAGTATCGAAGATTACACGTTTGCTTATTGTACCAATATGTATTTTGCAGTAATGCCCTATAATCTGACAAAAATTGGCGATATGGCATTCTATAACTGCACAAGACTTACAGAAACAGGTATTCCTGATAATGTTACAGAAATTGGTGAGCAGGCATATATGAACTGCAGCAGCCTTGCATCCATAAACATTCCCTATAAGGCAACAAAAATCGGTGCAGAGGCTTTTGCAGGATGCTCAAAGATTACTGAGTTGAGTTTCCCAAAGGGTATCACCGTAATTGAGGAAAGAACTTTTGATGGCTGTGAAAGTCTTGCAGAGATTTCTCTTCACTGGGATTTTGAAAAGGTTAATGCGGATGCCTTCAGGGGATGCACATCCCTGAGCAAGGTTACCTACTCAGGCGCTCCCAGCGGATGGAGAAGAGTTATGGTTGATGATGGCAATGATGCCTTGCTGAATGCTGAGGTTGAGTGTACCTTTGAAGAAGCTGAGCTTAAGGGACATTCCCTGTCTCTTGGCGGAACAATTGGTGTCAACTTCTTTTTTAAACTGTCCAAGGATATAGTAAACGGTCCCGCTACAGTAGTACTCAAGTGCGGTAATTATGAAACTGTAATAGGCGCCCATAATGGACTTTATATGGAGGATAATATTACCCAGAGGTTTACCATAAATATTCCTGCAAAGGAAATGACATCAGAGATTACCTGTCAGGTATTCTGTCCCTACTTCAACTACAAGAGTGATGTGTTTACATACTCTATTGGCGAGTATGCTGACGATGTGTTGTCAGAGCCTGAAAAGTATGATGAAAAGACTATTAACCTTGTGAAATCAATGCTTAACTACGGAGCAGCAACACAGCTTTACTTTAATAATGATACAGACAACCTTGCAAATGATACAGAATATATGACAGATGAGGACAGGGTTGTTCCCAAAAAGGATTTCAGTTCATTAGGCTATACACTTACTGAGGGTAACGGAGATGTTCAGTACTATGGTTCTACACTTTCTCTTAAAGGAAGAATAGAAATTAAACACTATTTCATTCTTAAAGAAGGTGTATCTGCTGAAGACCTTGCAGTTACAGTTAATTCAAAAAAAGCAACCCTCAAGAAGAACGGAGACCTTTACGAACTGTCTATTCCCGATATTTTTACACATAAGGTTTACGATAAATATGATACTCAGGTGGGCGATGTAAGTTTGTCTTATTGTGTTATGGACTATGCGGCAGCTGCTCAGAAGACAGGCAATGAAAAACTTATGAATGTTATGTATGCCCTTGATGCTTATGCACAGAGTGCAATTGCATATATTGAGAATTAAGGAGAATAAAAATGAAAAATGCTTACGAAAAAGCTGAGATTACAGTTTTCGTTTTTGAGACCAAAGATGTAATAAGAGCAAGTTCGGCAGAAACACCTGCATTTACTTCAGAAGATACAGATCTTCCTGTTATCAGATGAAAGCAACAGGGACCTCAACAAACTGAGGTCCCTGTTTTTTTCTTTTAAATTCCTCTGAGCTGGGTGCAGGGCAGGTGCTTCTTTACTGCCTTGTACATAGCGGTGAGTTCTTCATTTGTATAGCCTGTGGTGGCAGAGTCAATAAGATTGCCAGAATCTACAAACTGCTGAAGGTAATATGCATCGCAACCGGAAATCCACTTTGCAATATCCAGCAGATCCTCCAATGTATGATAATCCCTTGTTACTGTAGTGCGGAATTCATAAGGAATGTTGCCTTTTATAAGGAAGTCCACGCTTTCCATAACCGCGCTCAGGTCAAAGAGCTTTTTCCCTGCAGTAAGGGCGTATTTTTGCTGAGAATTCTTTATATCCATAGCAACAAAGTCTACAAGGCCCTGTTTGCAGATATGTTTGAGTTTAGAGGGGAAGGAGCCGTTAGTGTCCAGCTTTACAAGAAACCCCATATCCTTGATTTTCTTTATAAAGTCCTCGATGCCCTCTTGCATCAGAGGTTCACCCCCTGTGATACACACACCCTCAAGTATACCCTGACGGCTTTTAAGAAATTTAAGTATATCTTCTTCCTCTATGAATTCCTGCTGAGGGCTGGTAACCAGAAGTGCGTTATGGCAGAAAGGACAGCGGAAGTTACAACCGTGAGTAAAGATTGTACACGCCATTTTCTGGGGATAGTCCAGCAGGGTGAGTTTTTGTAATGCTTCTATTTTCATATGTATTCCTCTTTTGTTTTTTAGATTTCGCTGACTATTGTGCAGATGTAGTCCTGCTCTGTGATTTGTTGCAGAATAAGATTCTGTGCAGGATGTGTTTTTATGCCCTCTTTATCAGCAAGGTTTACGGATTTAAGTCCGCCTGTGATACCTTCTCCTGTGTATTTCAGGTATGCTTCCTTTGCAGTCCATATCCGCATAAATCTATCCCATACTTTGTTATTTGTTTCTTCTGAACTTCCCATTACATAGCAGAGCTCATCCTCTGTGCAAACTCTGTTTATAAGGGGCAGGTCAACCTTGCGGATTTGTCCTATGTCTATACCCACAGGTTTTTCGTCTACAGCACAGGCAACATAATCTCCCTGGTGGCTCAGGCTGAAGTGCAGTTTATCTTCCACAAGATGAGGTTTGCCCTTTTCGTCTGAATAGAAGGCAGGGGCAGATATGTTGAAATACTCTCTGAGGATATCCCTCAGCAGCATATCTGCAAAGACACAGCGGTATTTGTCCTCCGGATTTTTGTATCTATCTGCTTTATGCTGACGCTCTGGTGACATATCCGAATAGGCTTTGCTATATAATTGTATGTTGTGACATAAATCTTTTATGTTCAGCAATTTGTAGATCATATGAGAAGATTCTTTCTTTTAATAAGGTTTTGTATCCTATTAAGATAAATTATATTCTATAAGCACACTCTTTGCAATATGTGATTTGCAGGAAAGTCCGGAGTTTGATAACAGGAAGATTGTTGACAAGTCAACAAAAATATGGTAATATACTGCAAGTTGAGCGGTCAACATCTTAATGCTGACTAAAATGGGACTATGAAAGGAATTTATTTATGGTACATCGTTATGAGCGTTTTTCTTCTTCGGTTTCAGGTATTAACCGCTGCATTCAGAAAATCGAAGGGGACGTAATGGAAAAATTCGGACTTCGCGGATCTTATGCCCAGTATCTTGCAGTACTGAGAAGATATGAGCAGGGGCTTACTGTTTCTCAACTCAGCGATATGTGTATGAAGGATAAGGCGGCAGTCTCCCGTGCTGTTGCAGAGATGGAGTCAAAGGACCTTATATATCGCCAGGCAGAGGGAGACAACTTTTATCGTGCAGCAATTCAGCTTACAGATAATGGCAAGAAGATTGCAGAATATGTGGCAGAGAGAGCAACCTCTGCTGTTGAAGTTGCAGGCAGAGGCCTAACCGAAAGCGAGAGAGAAGCTTTTTACAAGGCGCTTGACCTGATTTCATCTAACCTTAGAGATATCTGCAAAAAAGGTCTGCCTGAATAAATATACATACAGATAGTATTATCTGAACAGTTTTGTAAATAACATTAACAGGTGGTTATATGTCAGAAAACAAAGTGAGAATTATTGTGGATTCCGCCGCAGATGTGGTGGAGTCTGTGAGAGAAAAGGTGACAATGCTCCCGATGACTCTCAGGTTCGGTGATAAGGAATATACTGACGGAGTTACAATCAATAATAAAGAATTCTATTCTAAACTTATTGAGAGCGATGAACTTCCCACAACAAGTCAGATTATGCCCCTTGCCTTTGAAGATGCGTACAGAGAAGCAACGGAAAAGGGCGAGGACGTTGTGGTGATTACAATTTCCTCAAAACTTTCAGGCACATATCAGAGTGCTTGTATTGCGAAAGAGGAGGTAGGCGGCAACATCTATGTTGTTGACAGCCTTTCTGTTGCAATCGGAGAGGGTATCCTTACAGAATATGCAGTATCCCTTATGGAAGATGGCAAAAGTGCAAAGGAAATTGCAGATGCACTCACAGAAGAAAGAGAAAAAATCAGAGTTGTTGCTTTGCTCAATACTCTTGAATATCTGAAAAAAGGCGGCAGAATTTCCAAGACAGTTGCCTTTGCAGGAGCGATGCTTTCTATCAAACCCGTTGTGAATATTGTTGATGGTGAAGTAAATCTTCTGGGCAAGGCGAGAGGCTCGAAACAGGGCAATAACCTGCTTGTAAAAGAGATTGAAAACGCAGGTGGTGTGGACTTTGATAAACCTTTGCTTCTGGGTTACTCAGGTCTTGAGGATTCTCTGCTTCAGAAGTATATTGAGGACAGCGCCTCTTTGTGGGATGGACAGGCAGATAAACTGCGTGTGTCCACCATTGGTTGCATCATCGGCACCCATATAGGCCCGGGTGCAGTGGCGGTGGCTTTCTTCAGAAAATAAACTTGTAGTAAAGATTAACAGATAAACAAGGGACCGCGGACAGAAATCTACGGTCCCTTTGCTTTTTCAGATAATCTTATATATTGACAAAAAAGGTTTACAAACCACAATATATATGATATAATGCAGATGTTATCTATATGTGTAAGTGTATTTTTTAATAAAAATCCTTTATGTGCAGAGGCTCTGTGCATAAATCAGGAGGAGATTTCTGTGAGTTTATCCCGCTCTAAGATTGAGGGCTATATGTTGCCCGTTAAAAAAGGAAAATACTATGACAAGGCACAGGTTGATGCATTTCTGCAGGAGATTGCAAACGATGCTGATGATACTCTGTGTGAACTTTCAGAAAAGCGTGACCGTATCCGCGAACTGGAGCAGAGAGAGGAATCTGTTGCACAGGCTCTCCTTATGGTAAAGCAACTGTCAGAGCAGATTGTTCAGAAAGCTAAGACAGAGGCTGAGAAAATTATTATGGAAAGCACTGCCAGACAGATGGAGATTGAGCAGGAGGTTGCCCGTCTTGAGGCTCTGAAAGTTCGTTATCGCAGTGACCTTGAGTCTGAAATCAGAAAGATGATGACAAATATTCTTCTGGAAGTAAGCGGTCAGGAAGTTTCCGACCAATAACAATAAAAATATGATGCCAAGTGCCTGTGAGTATTCATAGGCATTTGTTTTTTGGAGGATACATTATGAAATTAAGATTTGCTCTGATTCTGCTGTGTTTGCTTCTTGTTGCATCGGTTTTTGCAGGTTGCGGAAACAGTAAAAATGAAAAGCCAATTGAACCGAATACCAAAGGCACATTTACTGATATGACAGATATTGAATCCTCTGTATCAACTCCTGATGAGAGTGGAGCAGATGCAGATAATATTGAGGGCTTTACACCAGAGAAAACTGCACAGGGCGTAACAGAACAGATGAGCATTGAGGATACATCTCTTGTTATCTCGGCTTTTGGCAGTTATACAGGCAGGTTTGTTGAGGACGGCACAGACGAGAGTGTGGAGAATATAAGCGCCCTTGTGGTTCGTAATGCAGGAGAAAAGCCTGTGCAGGTTGCAAATGTGACTCTCACAAATGAAAGCATAGAATATAACTTTGTGATTTCAACTTTGCCCGCAGGATGCAGTGTGCTTGTGCTTGAAACAGACAGGAAAGCGTGTAATGATAAACTCTCGGAATGTACAGTATCTGCAGAGGTTGCCCAGTGTGAAAGTTTAAGCACAGAGCAGGACAGAGTAAAAGTTACATTTGACGGTACATCTTTGCATCTTAAAAATCTTACTGACAGGAATTTCCGCGCAGTTTATGTGAGATATAAAAACTACACAGCAGGTAATGTATACCTGGGCGGAATCACCTATAATGCAACATTCAACAATGTGGAGGCAAACTCTGAAAGTGTGTATGAATCCTCTCATTTTTATACAGGCGGCAGTCAGGTGCTGATGGTTCAGATTGTAGAATAAGATTTTGTTATTAACTGAATATCATCTGCCTTTCAGGGGAATACTTTTAAGGGTGAGAAGATGAGTGAAAAGAAAAAGGGCAGAAATACGTCCCCCGAAATGCTTATAAGCCTTGCAGAAAGTGCAAAGGCAGTTAACCTTTACGCAGGACTTATCCCGGGACCTCAGCAGATGTTTGCAGGTAATCTTGCAGACAGAGAGGAAAAATCTGAAGAAAAGTCTGAGAAGGATTAACCTGTAAAGCAAAAATCGAAGTCCGACCTGTGTTCCGCTTTTTGGATATCGGTCGGACTTCTGCGTTTGTGATAATTGGTATAAATATATTGAAATCTGAATAATAATGTATAAGGTGAAAACCTGCAAATTTGAATAATTGGTTTTTTAAAATTTCATAATTTAAATAAAATTATGCCTTTATAGGAAAGGTGACTTGCATTTTTGCAATATCTTTGGTATAATAAATCATATATATGTTTTTAAGCGGGTTGTGTGGTTTTTCTTTGCACATAAGATACATAATGTTTACAAAATGTTAGTTTACACACCCCCTTGTATGGAATAAAATAAGTAATAGAATCTACTAAAATCAAGAAAGGCAGTGATTGAATTGACAACTAATTTTAATTCCTACTCTCAGAATTCTCCTGTTATCGAGGAACTTTGCGCCAAGTGTATCAGCAGTTCCTCCATTGACGCTGACCTTTATGCACAATATGATGTTAAGCGCGGTCTCCGTGATCTGAACGGTAAGGGCGTTCTCACAGGACTTACAGAAGTTTCCGAAATCCGTCAGAATAAGATTGTAAATGGTGAGACTATCCCCACCGATGGTAAGCTTTTCTATCGCGGTATCAATATCAACGACCTTATCGCAGGTTTTGCTGCTGACGGCAGATTTGGATTTGAAGAGACTGTCTATCTTCTCCTCTTCGGCAACCTGCCCAATACTCAGGAACTTGCAGATTTTCAGGAACTTCTTGCATCTTATCGCACTTTGCCTAAAAACTTCGTTCGTGACGTTGTTATGAAGGCTCCCTCCTCAGATATGATGAACACTCTTGCAAGAAGTATTCTTACACTTTATTGCTACGATACTAACGCTAACGACATCACACTCACAAATGTTCTGCGTCAGTGTCTCCAGCTTATCTCCGTATTCCCTCTGCTGTCTGTATACGGCTACAATGCATACAGACACTATCATCTTGGCAAGAGCCTGTATATCCACAATCCCAAGCCCGAGCTTTCTACAGCAGAAAACATCCTTATGCTTCTGCGTCCCGATAAAAATTACACAGCTCTTGAGGCACAGGTACTGGATGTAGCGCTTGTTCTTCATGCAGAGCATGGCGGCGGTAACAACTCCACATTCACAACACGCGTTGTTACATCCTCCGGCACAGATACATACTCTGCAATCGGTGCTGCTCTTTCCTCTCTTAAAGGTCCCAAGCACGGCGGTGCAAATGCAAAGGTTGTTGGTATGTTTGAGGAACTTAAAAAGGAAGTTTCAGACTGGAACGATGAGGATGCTATCGCAAACTTCCTGAGAAAGATTCTCCACAAGGAAGCATACGATAAAGCAGGTCTTATCTATGGTATGGGCCATGCAGTTTACTCAATCTCTGACCCCAGAGCAAGAGTTCTCAAAGGTTATGTTGAGAAACTTGCAAACGAAAAAGGTATGCACGATGAGTTCGACCTTTACGCACGGGTTGAGCGTCTTGCTCCTTCTGTTATTGCAGAGGAGAAGAAGATTTACAAGGGCGTTTCTGCAAATATCGACTTCTACAGCGGATTTATGTATACCATGCTGGGCTTACCCACAGAACTTTACACACCTCTCTTTGCTATTGCCCGTATTGCAGGTTGGTCTGCACACCGTATGGAGGAGCTTATCAATGCTTCCAAGATTATCCGTCCTGCATATATGAGCGTTGCACAAGAGCGTGAGTACAAGAAACTCAGCGACAGATAAGGTGATCTTATGATTATAAAAGGTCTTATCTTTGATATGGATGGTCTGCTGATTGATACCGAAAGGCTTTCTTTTGAGGCTCTGGTGTATGACTGCAGACAGAGAGGCTTTGAACTGACAATGGAGCAGTTCCTTGGTATCCGCAGTTTGTCAATTGCAAAGTGTGAAGAAAAGTTCAAGGGATACTTTGGTCAGGACTTTGACTTCAAAGATTCTTTTGAGAAGCATTTTCAGTATATGCAGGAGCATATAGATAAGTATGGCGTACCTATGAAGAAGGGCGCCGACTCAATACTGAAATTTGCAAAGGAGCAGGGACTTAAAATCGCCCTTGCCACAAGCACTCCTCTCCCGATTGCAGAAGGATATCTCCGCTCTCTGGGACTGTGGGAGTACTTTGACAAGGTGCAGAGTGCTGCCAATATCAAAAATGGCAAACCCGCCCCCGATGTATATCTTGCGGCATCTTCGCTTCTTGAACTTGAGCCCTCAGAGTGTATGGCCTTTGAGGATTCCCCTAACGGTGTCCGCTCGGCATCTTCTGCAGGATGTATCACAGTTATGGTGCCTGATTTGTCAGGTCCTGACGAGGAACTCTCAAAACTTATTTTTGCATCAGTTCAGGACTTGGACGAAGCAGTAGAACTTATTAAAAATAACAGGGAATGATAAGTTAACATATTCTTGCGAGGCAGATATGAATAGCATCATTCAGACAATTAACGGCTATCTTTGGGGATTCCCCATGATAGCCTTTTTATTTTGCACTCATTTGTATATGACATTCAAAACAGGGTTTATACAGAGAAAAGTTGTAAAAGGTATTGTACTGTCAACCAAAAAGCCACAGGGAGACACAGGAGATATAAGCCCTTTTGAAACCCTCGCAACTACCCTTGCATCAACATTGGGAACAGGAAATATTGTGGGTGTCAGCACAGCGGTGACGCTGGGTGGAGCAGGGGCGGTATTCTGGTGCTGGATTACAGGTGTGTTTGGTATGGCTACCCAGTATGCAGAGTGCCTTTTGTCTGTGCGGTACA
This sequence comes from Oscillospiraceae bacterium, assembly GCA_015065665.1. Lineage (GTDB taxonomy): Bacteria > Bacillota > Clostridia > Oscillospirales > Acutalibacteraceae > Ruminococcoides. The sequence continues at coordinate 10,924 of SVPX01000012.1, forward strand.
GGGTGAAGAATTCAAAGGGAGAATTCTGCGGTGGTGCGATGTATGTGCTGGAAAGAGGCTTGAAAAGCAGGAAACTTGGAATTGCTTATGCCACACTTGCGGCAGTTTGCGGACTTCTCACAGGTGCATCAATACAGGCGAATTCCATAGGAGGGATTATCAGAGAAAGCCTTGGGGATGTTAAGGATAATATAAGAATTGCAGGAGCTGATATATCCCTTACAGGTTTAGTGACAGGTGTTATACTGGCAGCGCTGACAGCACTTGTCATATTCGGCGGAGTTAAGAAAATATCACAGGTGTGCAGTCTCTTTGTGCCTTTTATGGCGGTGGCATATATGGGTGGATGCCTTGTGATTATGTGTATAAATCGCTCGGTACTTATTGACAGTCTCAGACTTATTATGGTGTCTGCTTTTTCTTTTAGGAGTGTGGCTGCAGGTGCTTTGGGTGGGACAATGCTTGTGGCCTGTCGTTATGGAGTGGCAAGGGGACTTTTCAGCAACGAGGCAGGAGTGGGTACATCTTCTGTTGTAAGTGCCAATGCTGTAACACCAAACCCTGTCCGTCAGGGATTGGTATCAATGACAGCCACCTTCTGGGATACTGTTGTAATGTGTCTTGTGACAGGAGTTGTAATAGTCAGTACCATGCTCACGGACCGCGGTCTGCAAACGGAGAGTGCTGAGGGTGGCTTCCTGTGTTACAGGGCTTTTCAGCAGATTCCCTTTGCTGGAGGTGGTATACTTATTTTTTCTATGGTGACTTTTGCTTTTTCCACAATTCTCGGTTGGTGTTTCACAGGTGAAAAGTGTTGCGAGTATGTTTTTGGAGAAAGGGGCGTGCCTGTGTACAGATTTCTGTGGGTTATGGCGGTGCTTGTGTCTCCTGTTGTAGCTTTTGATATGGTGTGGAATCTTGCAGACTTGTGCAATGCCCTCCTTGCAATTCCCAATGTATACTCCCTTGTTATGCTTTCTTCTCAGGTAAAAGACCTGACCTTGCGTTTTGCAGATGATACGGAAGGAGTTTTTGAAGAAGCAGCGTAAATAAAAAAACATCCGGCACAAAAGTGTCGGATGTCTGTAGTATGTAAATAACTATTAAGCGAAGAATACGTCCATTTCCTTCTCTTCGCCGTCTGCAACAAAGTATGCCTTGCTGTCTTCGGGCTTGAGATAGATTGTGTAGTTCTTAGCATCTTTGCCGTTAACCTTCTTAACGTTCTCGATGATCTCGTCAACAGAAACCTGAACGCCTGCGAACTCGATGAACATCTCTACCTTAGCAGCAGCCTTCTTTGTTGTTGTCTTCTTTGCGGGAGCCTTCTTTGCAGGAGCCTTCTTTGCAGGAGCCTCTGCTACTGTCTCTACAACGGGAGTCTCAACAACTGCAGTCTCAACTGCCTTTGTCTCTTCTGCCTTCTTTGTTGCAGCCTTCTTTGTTGTTGTCTTTGTTGCAGCCTTAGTAGTTGTCTTCTTAGCTGCTGTTGTCTTCTTTTCTGCCATAATAATATACCTCTTTTTCGTGAATTTACATAGGGATAGATTGTAAGATATTGTTTCTTACAATGTTTATTATATAATTCTCTTTTTTTATTGTCAAAGGTAAAAGATAAATTTCGGCTATTGCAACAAATTAACAATGCTCATATCTGAGTTTATAGTCATAGATAACATAAAAAACAGGTCGTTTTTGGCTATTTTATAGGTGTGAATAGCAGTTGTTACAGAGATAAAGGGTGCTTTTTGTATATCTGTACAAAAAATAAATGTACAAAACTCACATATACTTCGTTGTTGAAAACAGAGGCTATGATATGGTATAATTATTATATGTGTAAACTTACACATAAGCACAAGGAGGTATTTCCTATGGCAAAAAGTTCCCGTCAGAAGCAGAAGATTCTGCATATTCTCAAGATGCTTATGGAGCAGACAGACGAGAATCACGGACTAACGGTTGCACAGATAATTGAACAGCTTGAGGCAAAAGGAATACCTGCAGAGCGAAAGAGCGTCTATGATGATTTAGAGGTTCTGGAGCAGTTTGGTGAGAACTTCGGCTATGAGCTTTTGAGGAATAAGACAAATACAGTTACATATTTTATCGGCAGCAGACAGTTCCAACTTGCTGAGCTTAAACTCCTTGTGGATTCTGTGCAGAGTTCAAAGTTCATAACTGCAAAGAAATCCCACGAACTTATCACAAAGGTGGAGTCCCTGGCATCTGTTCACGAGGGCAGGCAGCTTCAGCGTCAGGTTTATGTTTCAAACCGCGTCAAGAACCAGAGCGAAACCATATACTATACAGTTGATGATATCCATCGGGCAATCTCTATGGATAAAAAGATTACTTTCTCTTATCTTGAGTGGGCTTTGGGTAGCGGTAAAGACAGAATCTACAAACGCCGCCGCAAGGATGGCAAGGTTTACTGCGTGTCTCCTTGGGCACTTACATGGGATGACGAGAACTACTACCTTGTAGCTTTTGATTCCGAGGCACAGGATATCCGCCATTACAGAGTTGATAAAATGGAGCGTGTGGAGATATCCTCTGAAAGCCGCGATGGTAAAGAGATTTTCGATGAGTTTGATATGGCTCTGTACTCAAAGAGCGTTTTCGGAATGTTCGGTGGAGAACTTACCGATGTTACACTTCGCTTTGATAACCGTATGGTGGGAGTTGTGGCTGATAGATTCGGCAAGGGCGTCTTTGTCCGCGAAGATGGCGAGGAACACTTTGTAGTTGATGTGCGTGTTGCTCTCAGTCCCCAGTTCTTTGGCTGGATTTTTGGTCTGGGGGATACTGTGGAGATTGTATATCCCCAGTCTGCTGTGCAGATGTATAAAGACCATCTGAATAAAGTAGCAAGTAAATATCAAGACTGATATGCCATAAAGGACTGAAAAGCAAAGTCCTGTTTATTGTACACTCTTTCTTGTAGAATAAAGACACAAGGAGGAGATAACAATGATTGAATTCTGTATTTTGATTTTTGGATTATACGCACTGAGCGGTATTGTAAAAATGCTTATTGACTATACTCTCGGTGTTCCATGTCAGGACTGTAAAAAGCCCTCAAGGAGAAAGAACGTTTATGGAAAAACTGATTCTGGCATCCGCGTCTCCAAGACGCAGAGAACTGATAAAGCTTATTTCTGACAATGTAATCTGTGTGCCGTCAGGTGAGGAAGAGGCCTTGCCTGACGGTATCCTTGCGACTGAAACTGCACAGTTTCTTGCATATCAGAAAGCAAAAAGCGTTGCAAGGGATTATCCGTCAGACTTTGTAGTTGGCTGTGATACTGTGGTTATCCTTCAGGATACCATTCTGTCAAAGCCAAAGGACGAGGCAGATGCACATAATAAACTTTCAACTCTAAGCGGTAAAAAGCATAAGGTTATCACAGGCTGTGCCATTATAAAAGGTGACAGAATGCATACCTTTTCTCAGGAGACTCAGGTGGAGTTTTATTTACTGAGTGATGAGGAAATCCGCAGATACATAGATACAAAAGAGCCTATGGATAAAGCAGGAGCGTATGGTATTCAAGGGGCAGGTTCACTTTTTGTAAAAGGTATTGAGGGTGATTACTTCAATGTGGTAGGTTTGCCTGTGGCAAGACTTATGAGAGAACTTAAAGCCTTTGGCTACCGATAAGGGGGAAGCAGTATGAAGCATGTGTTTATTATTAATCCTGTGGCAGGAAAAACTGACAGAACAAAAGAAATCAGAGACCAGATACATAGACTGAAAATAACCGACCCTGTGGAGATTCATCTTACCCGCAGTCAGGGTGAGGCTGAACATATCGCAAGAATGGCTGCACAGACAGGAGAGCAGATGAGGGTATATTCCTGCGGCGGTGATGGTACTGCCAACGAGGTGCTGACAGGTATTGCAGGATATAATAACTGTGCCCTGGGTATTATTCCCATTGGTTCAGGTAACGATTTTGTCCGTTCCTTGGATTCATATACACGAGAGGACTTTCTCTCGGTAGAGGATATGGTGAATGGCGAGGAAAAGGCAATCGACCTTCTGGAGTGTCAGGGCAAATACTCAATGAATGTTTTTTCTGTTGGTTTTGACTGTGCAGTTGCAAAGAATGTGGACAGATTCAAAAAACTTCCTCATGTCAGCGGAAGTCTTGCATACAAGATGTCTATTGTTTATTGCCTATTTACAAAGCGTAAGCATCCAGTGAAGATTTATCTTGACGATAAAGAGTTTGAGGGTGCAGATTATAACAGAACAACTCTCCTTGCAGTTGCCGCCAACGGAAAGTATTACGGCGGTGGTATCAAGGCTGCACCCATATCTATCCTTGATGATGGATTTATTGATTTTGTTCACGCCCCCACACTCTCTGTGTTGAAGTTTGTATCTATCGTAGGTAAGTATACCAAGGGTATGCATATTGATAATCCTAAACTGCCCTTTGTAACTTTCAACCGTTGCAAAAAAATCAGATTTGAGGCGGGGGCTCCCATTGATGTAAACTTTGATGGCGAGATTTTTGAGATGGAAAACCCGGAGATTACACTTCTGCCAAAGGCTCTGCGGATAGTACTTCCTGCAAAGAAGAGTGCAGTTGCAGATAAAAAGGAAAAAGAAACTGTAAAGGCTTAATAGCACATAAGAAAACTTCCTCAGTTTTTTCTACTGAGGAAGTTTTTGTTTTTTTATTTACAAATAATAAAAAATATTTGTGATATAATGCAAAATATGGTGTGGTTTATTTGTTTTATAGGTGAAGGAGGTAAAGAAGTGGAAAATATACTTGGTACCAAGCAACAGGCAGAATTAATAATCAGACAGTATGCAGATATGATATTCCGTATAGCTTGTCAGAATACAGGAAGTATGCAGGATGCAGAGGATATTCTGCAGGAGGTTGCGTTGACGCTTCTTCAAAAGGATGCTCCGCTTTATGACAAGGACTACATAAAACCGTGGCTTATCAGAGTTACTATAAACAAGTGCAGAAATCTGACAAATTCTGCTAAAAGAAGAAAAACTGAACCTCTGGAGGATTATATACATCTGGAGAGCCCCTGTGACAAGGGAATCTGGGATGACATTATGGAACTTCCCCATAATTACAGAAATGTTGTGTACCTCTTTTACTATGAGGGATACAGCATAGATGAAATAGGGAAGATTATGGGCAGAAAACCTGCAACAATAGGTTCCTGGCTTTATAGAGCAAGGAAGAAACTGAAAACTATAATTACAGAAGGAGGAAATAGTTATGAATAAAAACGAATATACTCAGTTTATGAGCAAAGTTAAAGCACCCTCAGGTGCTGTGGAGAAAGCGGTTGAGGGAATATACGAGGAAAAGAAGTCGGCAACAATCACAGAGTTCAAGCCCGGAGGAAAGCGGGGCTTTGGCCTTGCTTTGGCAGCAGCGGTGTTGTGCCTTGTGGTTTTGTCGGGGGTTGTATTCTTCCCCTTTGGTGGCGGTGCAGAGAACAGCTTTGTTATCACTGCAGGTGCCAAAGAGATAAACAACTATGAACTTACAAAACTTGGTGAGCTTAAGTGTGAACTTGATTCCTTTGGGATTATATTCAACGAGAAAGATCAGGCAATCTGTATTACTATGTGCCAGTGGCTTGATTTCCCCATATCCTGCACAGGCGAAGAGGTTGAATCCGTAACCTATAAGATGCAGGGTAAAGGCTGTTTTGCTATTCCAAAAACTGCCACAAACATTACTGAAAAAGTGTCTTTTATGGATTCAAAGGAGATTGCACCTCAGGACAAAGTGCATTTGCAGGGTGTCAACGATGCACACAGTTACGGAGAAAATCTTAGCTCGTTTACCGCAGATTATTTATATCAGAATCAGGATTTTGTGCTGTGTCTGTATACAAGTGATAACAATGGACCTTATTGTGAGAAATACAATTTAACCGCCCAAAAGACAGAAGACGGAATTTCTCACGGCAAGGACTTTGATTATCAGCAGATGTATTATGATTTGTTTTCTGCAGATGACTACTCGGTAGAAATCACAGCAAATTTTAAGGACGGTATATCACAGACAAAAGTCGTTGATCTGGTAATTGAAAAAACAGACAGACAGAGCGAGTACGAGTTTACTCCGTCTCTTACAATCAGCGCAAAACTTGCAGAGTAAAAAATCAGATTATATACCTTTGATAAACAATGCGGCTTCCTCATAGAGGGAGCCGTATTCTCGATTATACACAAAAGTAAAAGGGGTTAATCAAAGAATTTACTTTATAGGATAAGTGTGGTATAATCTAGCTGATAAATAAGAATTTGCAAGCGTGACGCTTAACCCGATTCCGCCTATTTATAAATATATATTACAATAACGTTTCTTTAACGGCGGGGGTAATAAGTGTGTTTTATTCCGCCGTATATGAGTGTTAACTCTAAAACAAACTTTTTCAAAGGCGGAGTTGCCCTGCGGGTGGCTAACCCGCAAATTCCAATTTGTGGAGTGAACAAAAGAGATATGAGAGAAAGAAAAATCTCTCATATCTCTTTTTTGTAAGTTTATTCAGAGAGATGCATCCTGCCCTCGTGGTCGGTGGTGTAGTCACCCTCCAAAATGATTTGTGAGATAGGCACGAATTCGTAGCCCTGCGCTCTTACTGCATCAATAATCTGTGGCAGTGCCTCGGGAGTATTCTTGGCACCATTGTGCATAAGGATTATACTGCCTGATGTGAGCTTTGATGTTATCCTTTCAACCATCTGAGCAGGTGTGGGGTCTTTCCAGTCAAGACTGTTGCCATTAGATACAAAAGTAAAGATTTTTATTTTATGCTTTACAGTAGGTAATAAATGTAGTAAAATATAATTTACAAATTTGAAGTGATATGAGGGATAAAAATGAATGTGCATGAGTTGATTGTAAATGAATTATTTGAAACCAAGTCGCTTGCGGCACTTATATTTTTAATCGATAATGGACGTGAATTAGAGTTCACTGTAGATAAAAATGAATGTTTTATTACTCGTGACAATTCAAAAAAGTATGTATCGTTGTATGTGAATAATAATGAGAGTAGCTTTGATAGTGTTTGTGAATTGATTGAGAATGCTATGATAGAGGATATACGATTTTTAGCAGCATGGAATAAGGCTGAGCTAATGTATTTGTTATAAACCAATTTGAATTTGACAATGAACAAAAGAGATATGAGAGTATAAAATCTCCCATATCTTTTTTTGTAAGTTTATTCAGAGAGATGCATCCTGCCTTCGTGGTCGGTGGTGTAGTCACCCTCTAAAATGATTTGTGAGATAGGCACGAATTCGTACCCCTGCGCTCTTACTGCATCTATAATCTGTGGCAGGGCTTCGGGGGTGTTCTTGGCACCATTGTGCATAAGGATTATACTGCCTGATGTGAGTTTTGATGTTATCCTTTCAACCATCTGCTGTGGGGTGGGGTCTTTCCAGTCAAGACTGTCAATGTCCCATTGTATGGGATACATACTGCTTTCTTTGACGGATTTTACCACCGAGTTGTCATAGTCTCCGTAAGGGGGTCTGAAGAGAGTAGGGGCTTTGCCTGTAATGGCTTTAATTTTATCGTTGCAGTTTTTTATCTCTGACATTTGTCCCTCTTTTGAGAGTTTAGTCATATAGGCGTGGGTGTCAGAGTGGTTTTCCACATCGTGTCCCGCTTTTGCTATGGCTTTTACCGAGTCGGGATATTTATCTACCCAATCACCTACGAGGAAGAAGGTAGCGGTCACATTCTTATCTTTCAGAATCTGAAGCAGAGTTTCTGTTTGCTCGTTGCCCCAGGCGGCATCAAATGAGATTGCAACCTTCTTGTCATCTCTTTGCACACAGTAGATAGGGATATCCCTTGGCTCTGAGGATGCGGCAACAATCTTAGCAGTTGTGCGGAAGGTAACTGTCAGGGCAATTGCTCCAAGGAGTACACAGGAAAGCACAAGGAGGATTTTATTTTTTGTCAGGGTATAAATTTTCATCATAAACACCTCAGTAATTTATATGCTGAGAGTAAAAGAAAAAGCACTGCAGCATATGTTGCAGTGCTTTGAGTTTTTTTGTTTTTGTGATATTATCAGCGGACAATCTTCCACTTGATTCCCTGAGGTGTATCCTCCAGCACAACACCGCGGGCATTCAGCTCATCGCGGATTCTGTCAGCAGTTGCCCAGTCTTTTGCTTTTCTTGCTTCAGTACGCTGTGCAATGAGAGCTTCAATCTCCTGTGCTTCTTCGTCAGATGCACCTGTGTCTGCCTGAGCATCAGCAATTTTCTTTGCAGCCTCAATAAGTCCAAGAGAAAGTACCTGCTCAAAATCTCTGACGAGATAAAGCTTTGTAGCATCGTTTACAGGTGCCTTCAGTACATCGTAAAGGCAGGTAAGTCCAAGGGATGTGTTCAGGTCGTTGCCTACAGCCTCTTTGAATTTATCGATGTACTCCTGTGCCTTTTCTGTATCAACCTCGCCCTCGTCCTTGAGTGTAGCAATACGAGATACCAGTTTGTTGTAGGCAACAACAGCATTGTCAAGGCTCTCAAAGGTGAAGGTGAGGGGCTTACGGTAGTGGCTCTGGAGACAGAACATTCTGTATACAAGAGGATCGTAACCTTTGCTCTCTAAAAGAGAAACTGTCAGGAATTCACCCTTTGATTTGCTCATCTTGCCTGTGGAGTCAAGGAGATGGAGTACATGGAACCAATGGGGGCACCACTGATGTCCAAGGTAGGCCTCAGACTGTGCAATCTCGTTTGTGTGGTGGGGGAAAGCATTATCTACACCGCCGCAATGCAGGTCAAGGTACTCACCGCCGTGCTTGATGCTGATAGCAGAACACTCAATATGCCAACCGGGGTAACCATTGCCCCAAGGGGAATCCCACTTAAGTTCCTGGTCCTCAAACTTGGACTTGGTGAACCAGAGAACAAAGTCGGTCTTGTTGCGCTTATGCTCATCTTCTTCAACGCTGTCACGAACACCTACAGCCAGATCTTCTTCTGTCTGATTGCCGAAAACATAGTATTTGTCCAGTTTGGATGTATCAAAGTAAACATTGCCACCTGCCTCGTAAGCATAACCTTTTTCAAGGAGAACTGTAACCATCTCGATGAATTCGGGGATGCACTGGGTTGCAGGCATAACAACATCGGGAGTACGGATATTGAGTTTCTTGCAATCCTCAAAGAAAGCCTTTGTGTAGAAGTCGGCAATCTCAAGGACGGTTTTCTTCTCACGCTTTGCACCCTTGAGCATTTTGTCCTCGCCTGTGTCCGCATCACTTGCAAGGTGACCAACATCGGTGATGTTCATAACGCGGTTAACATCGTAGCCGATATAACGGAGGAACTTGTCAAGAGCATCTTCCATAATATAGGTGCGGAGATTACCGATATGTGCATAGTGGTATACTGTGGGACCGCAGGTGTACATATTTACTTTGCCTGCTTCGTGAGTTACAAACTCCTGTTTTTTCTGTCCTAATGTGTTGTATAAAATCATTTTTTCATTTCCTCCAATTCTTTTCTGAGAACTGTAATTTCGTGTTCAAGTCTGCACAGAGCCTGAGATACAGGGTCTGCTACGTGGATGTGATCAAGCTCCTCTACCTTCTGTCCTGCTATTCTGACAATCCTTGCAGGAACACCTACGGCGGTGGAGTCGGCAGGTACCTCAGACAGTACAACAGCACCTGCGGCAATACGGGCATTGTCGCCAACCTTGAAAGGTCCAAGCACCTTGGCACCTGAGCCCACAAGCACATTGTTGCCAAGAGTGGGGTGGCGTTTGCCGTGGTCCTTACCTGTACCGCCAAGGGTAACATTCTGATAAATGGTGCAGTTGTCGCCGATGATTGTAGTTTCTCCGATAACAACGCCCATACCGTGGTCTATTACAAGTCCTTTGCCAATGGTGGCACCGGGGTGAATTTCAACACCTGTACGGCGTCTTGCACTCTGTGATATCCAACGGGCAAGGAACTTCATATTGTGTCTGTAAAACCAGTTTGCCTTGCGATAAGCCCTCAGTGCCTTGAAGCCCGAGTAGAGGCAGTATACCTCAAAACGGCTTCTTGCGGCAGGGTCACGCTCTAGATAAGCATCAAGGTCGTTAATAAGATTCTTAAACAATATATCAACTCCAAAGAGAAATTTGCGGGTTTGGATGTATAGAAAAAATAAAAGCCGTCCCAAATCAAGGGACGACTTCCTGGTCGTGGTTCCACCCGAGTTCAGCCGAGGTGTAAATATATCCTCAGCCCTCTGTGACCTGTAACGGGGTCATCCGCAAAAGACTACTTTTTCTCATATAATAGAAGAGATGTTCGTCCTTTGGGCTCACGGGTGCATTTCCTGCGCGGTGTCTTTGGGCAGATTCCACCATACACTACCCTCTCTGTAAAGTCCTTGCGGAGTACTTCTCCCGTTCGTAGCCTTTCAAATATGAACTTTAATATATTATATATATACTTTGCAAAAAATGCAACTGTTTTATTTGTGGAAGTAATAAGTAAAATTTATCTTTCCTTGATACAGTCTTTGTTATCCTTAAGATAGATAACTCCTGAGATGATTGCAAAGATTGTGCTTATCCACAGCAAAACCTCGCCTGCAACTACAAGCCAGGGGGCAATCATATCGGTTGTTGCCTGTGTAAGGGGGATAAGTCCCACTTTGCAAAGTTCAAGGAAGAACTGGAACACAAACACAGCCACAATAGCGATAATCTGAGTGACAGTCTTAACCTTGCCCCACATATTGGCGGCAATAACCTTGCCTCCGGACGCGGCTACAAGGCGGATAGATGTGATTGCAAACTCTCTGAAAAGCACAACGATAACCAACACAGGGTCGCAGAGTTTCATTGCCACAAAGCATACAAGGCAGGAGATAACAAGAATCTTGTCAGCCAAGGGGTCGGCAAACTTGCCAAAATCGGTGATAAGGTTTCTTTCTCTTGCGATTTTGCCGTCAAAGAAGTCTGTGAGTGATGCGGCGCCGAAGATAAGTCCCGACACAAAGAAGTGCAGGGGAAAATCTATCAAAAGAGTTGCTATCATAAAGGGTACTAACAAAATCCTGAGTATAGTCAGTTTGTTTGGTAAGTTCATAAAATCAAATCCTCAATTGTTATTCTACAAGGTCGCCGATAAGGTCGCAATCCAGCACATCGGTGATTTTAACCTTGACAAATTCACCGGGCTGTACTTTCCTTTCAGCAATAAAGAAAACATTCGGGTCAACCTCGGGAGCATCTGCATAGCTTCTGCCGAAGTAACACTCGGCATATCTGTCAAATCCCTCGCAGAGAACCTCCACAGTTTCACCAACTCTGGAGTTGTTGTAGTTTTCCATAATATACTGCTGCTGTTCCATAATGGCAGAAGCGCGGAATTTACGCTCATCATCCTCAACCTGAGGAAGTTCTGCGGCAGGAGTATCTTCTTCTGTGGAATAAGCAAAGCAACCAAGACGCTCAAAGCCGATTTCTTTTGCAAATTCTGCTGCCTCCTCAAACTCCTCTTCGGTTTCTGTGGGGAAACCTGCAATGAGGGTTGTACGCAGAACAACTGAGGGGATACGCTCTCTGATTTTATTAATAAGGGCGGTAAGTGTCTGCCTGTCGCCCTTGCGGTTCATAGCCTTAAGAACTCTGCCATTGCAATGCTGCAGGGGCAGGTCGATGTATTTTACGATTTTATCTTCACTTGCTATGGTGTCGATGAGTTCATCTGTGATTCTGTCGGGGTAGCAGTAAAGGATACGAATCCAGCGCAGATCCTCAATCTTGCAAAGTTCTCTGAGCAGTTCAGGGAGCATAAGTCTGCCGTAGATATCCTCGCCGTAGCGGGTGGTATCCTGAGCAATAACATTCAGCTCCTTGACTCCACCTTCTACAAGATACTTTGCCTCGGCAATAATATCCTCCATCTTTCTGGAGCGGAAGTGACCGCGGATGAGGGGGATAGCGCAGTAGGTGCAACAGTTGTCGCAACCGTCTGCAACTCTCAGATAAGCATAGTGCAGAGGAGTGGACTGGATGCGTTTGCCGTCAAGAGGCTGGAGTACCTTGTCGGGGAAAGACTGAGTTTTTGCACCCTCAAGTACGGCCTTGACGGTTTCGGCAATATCACCGTTTGCACCAAGACCGATAACAGCGTCAGCCTCGGGAAGCTCAGTTGCAATCATCTCTTTGTATCTCTCAGCAAGGCAACCTGTAACAACAATATGTTTGATGGTTCCTTCCTTTTTGAGTTTGCCCAGTTCGATGATTTCATCAATACTTTCCTGCTTTGCACTCTCGATGAATCCGCAGGTGTTGACTATTGCCACATCTGCTTTTGCAGGATCATCAACGAGAATGAATCCTGCTGCTTTTAATTTGTAGAGCATCATCTCAGCATCAACGCGATTCTTTGCGCAACCAAGAGATACTATTGAAACCTTGTAATTTTCCATAGCAAATACCTGTGTGTGGTTTATTGGACGGTCAGTAGTAATCGTCCTGAATGTATGAGTTAAGAACAGATTTAATGTCGGAGTATTTATATCCTGCTCTTTGCAGAGCCGCAATAGTACGTCTCAGTCCCTTTTCGTCTGAGAGGTTACGGGCATACTTTTTTTCTACAAGAGCGGCAATCTCAACCTGAGGGTCAATATCAAGGCTTTCGATAATCTCGTCTGTTAAATCTCTGTCTATTCCTTTTTGGGTAAGTTTGTATCGGATGTTCTGAGGAGATTGATGCTTTGATGCAAGTTCTGATGCATAGCGTCTTGCAAAGGCTTCGTCATTGATAAGCCCCAGTTCCTGCATTCTCTGCAGGGCTTTTTCTGCGGCTTCTTCAGAGTAGTCTTTTCTCAACTTGTCATAAAGTTCCTTCGAGGAGTGATCACGATAGGAGATAAGCCACAACGCCTTTTCCTTTGCTCTGCGCAAATCAGACAGTTCTATAAGCCTGTGCAGGTCCTCGTCATCAAGCTCAACCCCTGGGGTTATCCGATTTTCTATAAGAGTCTGAGTGTCAAGTTTAAGTGCAAATTCTCCGTCAATATACAGGGCAGAGAGTGACTTTTTCCTTGGCTCAACTGCTGTGACAGTCATCAGTCTTCAACCAGAATGTCAAGTTTAGCCCCTGACTTCTGGGGAGTATCAGCCTTCTTTGCAGCAACGGGAGTTACTGTGGGAGCTGTTTTAGCAGTTTTAGCACCGCGGGTGTTGAGTTTGTCAATGTTCTCCCAGAGTTTTGCTTCAATCTCTGCGGCAAGTTCCTTGTTTGTGCGGAGCAGTTCCTTAACATTATCTCTGCCCTGACCAAGACGCATCTCGCCGTAGTTGAACCATGCGCCGGACTTCTGAACTACATCTGCCTTTACCGCAAGGTCAAGAAGTTCGCCCTCGCGGGAGATACCCTGTCCGTACATAATGTCAAACTCTGCCTCCTTGAAGGGGGGAGCAATCTTATTCTTAACGACCTTTGCCTTTGTTCTGGAACCAATCATCTCGCCGTTTGCCTTGAGAGTTTCAACTCTGCGGATGTCGATACGAACGGAGCTGTAGAACTTGAGAGCACGACCGCCGGGTGTAACCTCCGGGTTGCCGTATACAACGCCTACCTTCTCACGAAGCTGGTTGATAAAGATAGCAACGCAGTTGGACTTGGAGATAGCACCTGCCAGTTTTCTCAGAGCCTGAGACATAAGTCTTGCCTGGAGGCCAACATGGCTGTCGCCCATCTCACCCTCAATTTCAGCCTTGGGAACAAGAGCTGCAACGGAGTCGATAACAATAACATCAATAGCACCTGAGCGGATAAGTGCCTCTGCAATCTCAAGTGCATCCTCACCTGTATCAGGCTGAGAAACCAGAAGAGAGTCAACATCTACACCCAATGCCTGAGCATAAACAGGGTCAAGAGCGTGTTCAACATCAATGAATGCAACGTTGCCGCCGTCTTTCTGTCCCTCTGCAATACAATGAAGAGAGAGGGTGGTTTTACCTGAGGATTCAGGTCCGTATATTTCAATGATTCTGCCGCGGGGCAGACCGCCGATACCAAGCGCGATATCAAGGGAGAGGGAGCCTGTGGATACATGTCCCACACTCATAGCCTCGTTCTGTCCCAGACGCATAACTGCACCTTTACCAAATTGTTTTTCTATCTGACCGAGAGCGGTTTCAAGAGCTTTTGCTTTATCAATTGCCATAGCGTTCAAATCTCCTTCTATGTCTTTATTCAAAAAATCAGGGCATCATCTGATACCGATAATATTATAAAATAACCTTTTAATAATTGCAATATTTTTGGTGCAAAAAGTTCGAACAAAATTTCTAATTCTTTTGCAAAGTCCCGTTTATAGCCCTATGCACACCTCCGATATCGTCAAAAACCTGTATATTTACGAATCCTGCATCATTCATCATAGCAGAAATTGACTCTGCCTGCTGTGCATCATATTCAAAGCAGAGCATACCGCCCTGTTTCAGTTTTCTTGTGTAAAGAGGAATTATCCTGCGGTAAAATGTAAGACCATCAACACCCCCTGCAAGGGCAAGGGAGGGCTCATAGCGGACTTCTCTTTGCAGAGTTTCCATATCCTCGTCTGTGACATAGGGTGGGTTTGAGATGATAAGGTCAAACTCACCGTCTGAAAAATCCTCTGCACAATTAAATATATCATCGTGAATGATTCTGATGTCTGCTTTATTTTCTTTTGCGTTCTTCTGAAGATAAGGCAGGGCCAGGTCGGATATTTCAACAGCAGTAACCTGAGCGTTTTTGTATCTGAGTTTAAGGCTGATGGCAAGAATTCCCGAGCCTGAGCATAGGTCAAGAATTTTTAAATCCTCTCTGTCTTTAATAGAGTCAAGATAGGGGAAAGTGGAGGTGAGTGCTACCTCAGTATCATCACGGGGGATAAGCACACCTTCACCAACATAGTACTTGTTGCCAAAGAATTCCCACTCGCCGATTATATACTGGAGAGGCTCACCCTCAGCCCGTCTTTCTGCAAGGACAAATATTTTATCCTCAGCCTCTTTGCTGACAGGAGTGTCTCCCTCAGAAATAAGACGGAGTCTGTCACAGGGGATTTCTGCATTTATAAGCCATGTTGCTTCAAAGGCAGGAGAGTCTACTCCTGCCTTCTCTAGGATTTCTGTTACTTTGTTGTATAGTTCTTTAAGTGTCATATTACTTACAGTTTACAATGTCAGAGCCGTCATCGGGGATAACGGGTGTGATTGCTGCAATAGCAACCTCAAGCATTTTGTCGTCGGGCTCGCGGGTTGTGATGCGCTGTGCCCACAGACCGGGAGCGGCAATAATACGGGTAAACCAGTTATCGTATTTACCGCAGAGTTTGATAAGTTCGTATCCGATACCGCAGGTAAGGGGCAGAAGAAGAATCTTGATTGCAGAGCGGAGTACTGTACCCCATACACCCCAAAGTGTAAACTGAGGAATAAACAGACCGATAACCACACCCAAAAGCAGCATAATTACAAGGAAACTCGTACCGCAACGGGGATGAAATCTGGAGTGCTTCCTGATATTCTCAACTGTAAGTTCCTCGTCTGCTTCGTAGCAGAAGATTGTCTTATGTTCTGCACCGTGATACATAAACACGCGCTTCATATCTTCCATCTGGGAAACTGCAATGATATAGCCTAAGAAGAGAAGAATCTTGAGGATA
Source organism: Oscillospiraceae bacterium (assembly GCA_015065665.1). Taxonomy (GTDB): domain Bacteria; phylum Bacillota; class Clostridia; order Oscillospirales; family Acutalibacteraceae; genus Ruminococcoides. Next base: position 26,624 of record SVPX01000012.1, read on the forward strand.
CCCTCAAAGGCAGACTGTGTAATCTTCAGATCAACAAACTCGTTGAATGCAGGAGTTACATCAAGATTTGCAATAAGGCTGTAGAGAAATGTGGGAAGCCAGAAGAATAGTACCAGGGCAAGTGCCACACCAAGTACAGAGGCAATAGACATAATAACACCCATGAGCTTTTCACCCAGTTTGTCATTGAGCCAACGCTCAAATTTGCTCATTTCTTCCTCTTCTGTTTCAATGGAGTTGATTGCCTTGTCAGCAGAGAGCATAAGGGATTTATAACTGAGTCTGAAAGAATCAATCATACCGATAACACCGCGGACAAGAGGCAGACGGAAAAACTTGCATTTAGCAGAGAGAGGCTTAACAGTAATCTCCTCTGTTTCGATTGTGTTTTCCCCTGTGCGTACAGCAACGTTGATATTCTTGGGGCCACGCATCATAATACCTTCGATAAGAGCAGAGCCGCCGATAGATGTGATTTTCTTTACATTTTCTTTTTTGTTACAAGCCAATACGAACACCTTCCTTTATGTTGAATTTATACCTTCCGAAAATAACTTATTCTGTTGCAACGGGAAGAGTGATGGTAACAGTAGTACCAACACCGATTCCGCTTTCTATGTCAAGAGTGCCGCCGTGCTTTACTACGATTTCGTCAGCAATTGCGAGACCGATACCGCTGCCGCGAACACTCTGATTTGCCTTGAAAAATTTATCCTTAACGCGGGGCAGGTCATCGGGAGCAATACCGCAACCTGTGTCGGTTACGACTATTTTTATTGTGTCATCTTCGTGGATAACCTGAACACCCACCACACCCTCAGCGGGAGTATACTTGAGAGCATTGTCAATAATGTTTATAAATACCTGCTTGAGTTTATTCTTATCTGCCATTACAGGGGGCATAATCTCAGGCTGGTCATAGAGCAGATGCTTCTGCTCAGAGATTGCTCTGTCGCGGAGCATATAGAGGACGTCCTCTATTTCTGCGAGAATATCAAGTTTCTCCATACGAAGCACCATACTCTCATTCTGCATACGGGAGAAATCAAGAAGCTCCTCAACAATACCTGTAAGTCGGGAGGATTCCTTTACGATAATATCCATACCCTTATCAAATGTTTCTTTGTCGGGAATACCGCAACCCTGCATGGTTTCTGCCCAGCCTTTGATAGCGGTGAGGGGAGTACGCAGTTCGTGAGAAACGCTGGAGATAAAGTCGTTTTTCAGCCTCTCGGAAGCGCCAAGCTCCCTTGCCATATCATTGATAGAGTCGCACAGATCACCGATTTCGTCATCGTACATCTTGTCAATCTGAGCATTGAAGTCACCCTGGGCAATCTGCTTTGCTGTGTCAGAGATAACTCTGACAGGGCGTACGATAGAGCGGATGAAATATGTACCTGAGAAGATTACAAGAGAAATAATAATAAGACCTACTGCGGTGAAAATTGCGATAGAAGTGAATAAAAGTCTGTTTACAGCGGTCATAGAGGTCACATAGCGGATAGCACATACTGTGTTGCCTGTGGTGTTACGGACAATTCTTGTAACAGCAGTTACCTTCTCACCTGTAGAGAGTCTGCCTGTCCACTTGGCGTAACCTGCCCCTGAATCCTTAGCCGCTTCGTAGTCGGGCATAGGCTCGTTCCCCTCGGGAGTAAAGCCTGTGGAGGTTGCAATAATGTTGCCTGAGCGGCTGATAACGGTGATTTCCATTCTTTCTTTTTCAGAGAAGCTTTCCACATAACCTCTCACTGTTGAAGAAAAACCTGCATCTGTGTCAGAGTTGTAGTCTGAAAGTATGTTCAGAAGTTCAACGCTTCTGCCGCTGAGAGTCTGTTCAACAGAAGAATAGTAGTAGGTCGTAAAGAAGTAGGAAAGACAGACTACCGCAAAAACAACGATAGCTACAATGGTGCAAAGGGTATTGAGTACCCAACGCTTTGTGATACCTTTAAACAACTGATACGACCTCCTTTTCTGAAAAATAGATTAATAGAAATAAATGTGTATTGTATATATTTGCTGGTTTATGCGTCCCACTTGTAACCAAGTCCCCAAACTGTAACAATGTACTTGGGATTTGAGGGTTCATCTTCAACCTTCATACGCAGACGGCGGATGTTAACATCAACAATCTTTTCTTCGCCTACATAAGCCTCGCCCCATACATGGTTGAGGATGTCAATTCTGTCAAGAGCTGTGCCGGGGTTGGAGAAGAAGTACTCCATAATCTGGAACTCAACCTGAGTAAGTTCAATCTGTTTACCGTTCTTTGTGAGGGAGCGGTTACGCAGATTAAGTGTGAAGATGCCGCTCTTCATTTCTTCTTTGAAGTTGTTTTCTGAACGCTGCTGTGCAATAACAATTCTGCGGTGGAGAGAGTCAACTCTTGCTACCAGCTCGCTGGGAGAGAAAGGCTTTGTAACATAGTCGTCAGCACCCAGCATAAGACCTGTTACCTTATCCATCTCCTGTGTACGGGCAGAAAGCATAATGATACCGATGTTGCCGTTTTTGTTTCTCAGTTCTTTGCAGACCTGAAGTCCGTCAATACCGGGCATCATAATATCAAGGATAGCAACATCGAAGTCGCCGCCGTGTTCTTCATATTTCTGCAGACCTGCCTCGCCACAGTCTGCCTCTACTACCTCATAACCTGCACGTCTTAAGTTGATAACCACAAAGTCGCGGATAGCGGCTTCGTCCTCGCAGACAAGAATTTTTTTCATAATAAAACCTCCGTTTCACGTTAACTGAACTATATTGTGATTTCGTTTTTGTTGTTATTTCTCTGTAAGTGTGAAACACTTTGCTACTTCTTCGTTAGTCAGAAGCATTTCACTGTTAAGTCCCGGTGTAATGAATGTATACACATAACTGTCGTTACGGCAGAGTTCTGTATAACCCTTTGCAGATACACCATCTGCAAATACATCGGGAGCAAACATTCTGATAATCAGAATAACATCACCGGGTTTACCTTCCTGAGTCCACTGATAGAATGTGATTTCGTTTGTAGAGTAATTCACATAAGCGGTGAAGTTTTCACCCCATTTATCGGGAACTGTGAACCTGAGCCCGTATACAAGGCTTGTAACCTGCTTAAGGTTTAGCTCCATAATCTCTGTGGCGGAGTATTCGCACCAGCAGATGAGTGCCGCAGGAACAGCCTCGGTCTGAATATCGTCAATGTTAAGTTTGAAGGTGTTGGGGATTTCGATAATGCCGTCACCATCTATATCCTCAGAAAGAACAGCGTATGAACGCTCAGCCTGACTTGTGGGGCTGTCACCTGTGAAGGACACAACCTGCAGGGATGCAAAGTACTGGCTGTAATATATTAGTTGCGTTGTGTATGTGCCTGCAGATGTTACACCATCAATAACAGCACCCTGCTGTCCGTAAAAAACTCTGCCTGTCTGGAGTTTTGCAAAACTCACTACATCACCGCTTGTAAGTGATTCGCTGATGGTGTACAGACCGTTCTTTGTATCATTGAGAGTTATAAGTGATGCTGTTGCAGGTTTGTCTTCTGTATACAGAGAAAGGAGAAGGAGTTCTTCTTTTCCGCTGCCTGTAAAGTCAGAGCAGAGCAGGTCTGAATACTGAGTCTCACATATAATCTCTGTGCTTGTGCCATCCTGTGTATAGTACAGGGACAAATCTTTTACAAGGTTATTGTATGTGTTCCAACCAACAAGGATTTCTGATTTTCCGTCACCGTCAAGGTCTGTGAAAATCAGTCTGTCTACAGCGGTGCTTTTGCTTGTGTGATTGCCGATAACTGTCCACTTGCCGTCTATGCTGTCCATAATCAGCAGATGAACTGTCTGTGCTTCACCTGAAGGCATATAGAAGGCAATGGCTTCGTAAGTGGAGTCGCCGTCAAAGTCTGTTGTGGTGATAGCAGAGCGGTAGTTACCGTTCTGAGGATATTTGAGAGTGTAGTCTGAGCCTGCTTCTTTATCGATAAGTTTCTGAATTTCCGCTTTTTCTCCTGTTGCCTTGGGAGGACTCATAAGTTCAATAACATTGAATGTTATTGCGTCACATCCGCATAAAGCAAAGACCAGAAAGACGGTCAATAAAAGCAGAAGTATTTTCTTTTTCATTTTACCGCCTCCTTGTGAATCTGCGGTTTGTGATTTGTTACTGTATATCCTCGGGGAGGTTGCCCTTTACTGCTACAAGATACTTGATGAGTATACCCTCGTCAGAGAACATCTTCTCATGTTCTGTGACAATGTTACCCTCAACACCGCTTGAGTGCAGGTCACGGGTAAGATATGTAATCTCAAATCCACAACTTGTAAAGTACTCCAGGCTGTCTTCAAAGAGTTCATCGTCATCAGTCTTGAAGTGAATCTCGCCTTTATCTGCAAGGAACTCTCTGTATTGCATAAGCTTGGTGGGGTGAGTAAGACGGCGTTTGTTGTGTTTACCTCTGGGCCAGGGATTGCAGAAGTTGATGTACATACGGGCAATGCCGTCTGCCTTGTCAATAATCTCTGTGATTTTATCTACATTGTAGGCTGTCAGAACAATGTTTGATACTTCTCTTTTGTTTTCTTCAAAGAGCTTAACAATATTGCGTCTGCCAACTGCCAGCATATCGCTGATAAGGTCAACTGCGATGAAGTTAGTGTCGGGATTCCTGAGTCCTTTGTGTGCTACAAAGGTACCCTTGCCGCAACCTACTTCCAGTTCAATGGGATTGTCATTTTTAAAGAAACTGCGCCAGTTTCCTTTATATTCTACGGGCTTACCTACAAAGAAAGGACAAGCATTCAGCTCAGGTTCAGCCCATTTCTTTTTTCTCATTCTCATTATATCACCGTCAAAACACTATATTTTGATAATATATATACCTAATTAGTAATTATTATATCAAAATATAGTGGTTAATGCAATTGTTTTTGCACAAAAAATTATAAGTATTTAATAATATTAACAAATATGAAAAAAACTGCCGTCAGGATATGTCCCAAACGGCAGAAATCAGTTGTCAGTTTTTTAATTTTTCGTAGTCTTTTCTCACAATTCCGTAATAGGAGATATCAAGGTATTCTCCCCATGTGGTTTTGAATTCCTCTTTGTGTGTTCCCTCAAAGGTAAGTCCGCATTTCTGCGCAACTTTACCCGATGCAGGGTTCTTTACGGCGTGACATATTGCTACGCGGTTTGTACCAACCTCGTCAAACAAAAAGGCAATAACAGCTTTTGCTGCTTCTGTCATAATTCCCTTGCCCCAGTAGTCAAATCCCATGCAGTAACCAAGTTCAGCGCTGTCATTTTCGTTCATGTATCTGACTACAGAGATACTGCCGATTACCTTACCATTGTACTCAATTGCCCATTGATAGTAGTCGTCTTTTTTGTAATCAGCACACCACAGGGAGAGTACATACTCTGTGGTCTCTATATTTTCGTGAGGAAGCCAGGTAAGGTATTTTGTTACCCGTTGGTCCTTTGCCCAGTTATCCCACATGTCCTGTGCATCTGCAGGAGTGAATTTTCTGAGAAGAAGTCTCTTGGTTTTCAGTGTCTGTGTACCTTTGTGATTTAGCATTTTTACAGTCTCCTTTTCAGATGCAGGAGTAAGGATTCTTTGATACAGAGGACATAATAAACTCCACCTGGGGGAATTTATCTGCAAGTTTGCACTTTAAGGGGAGCATAGCAATATCCTCTGTAAAGAAGTGGCCTGCCACCACCATAGGAATACCTGTCTCTGCTGCCTCAAGATACTCGTGGTGTTTGGCCTCACCTGTAAGGAAAACGTCTGCACCCAGAGACACAGCGCCGTGATACATATCTCCTCCTGCACCTGAACACATTCCTACTGTTTTTATAGGTTTGCTACCCTCTGTATACATAACAGAGTTTGCTTTAAGTGTGTCTTTGACAAACTGTGCAAAGGCCTTTGTATCCATAGGCTCCGAAAGTTCACCAAGGCAAACAAAGTCCTCAGGGAAAAGTCGTATGTCAGAAAGGCAGAGTGCCTTTGCAAGGCAGATATTCACACCATCATCCTCTGCAATATCCAGGTTGGTATGCAGACACAAGGCGGTAATGCCATACTGAGCAAGAAGGTAGGGGACAGAATCTGTGCTGAGCTTTTTTAAGGGACTGAAGATAACGGGATGGTGGCTGATTATAAGGTCAGCACCTATGCTCTTTGCTTCCTCTGCAACTGCGGTTGTGATATCAAGGGAAACAAAAACTTTTGTAACCTGTGCCTCCTTACTGCCCACAAGGATACCGCAGTTGTCAAAGTCTGCGGCGGTGCTTATGGGTGCAAAGGTTTCTGTATAGTTTAAAATATCTTTTACGGTAGTCATTGCGAATCTGTCCTTCGTAAAATTTCTTCTGCAAGTTCTCTCCACTTTTCATCAGCAGCGGAACGCTTTATGAGTATACTTGCTTGTAGTTTCAGGAATGTTCTGTCGTCTTCCTGAGTTTCGGGACTGAGTTTTCCTGTGTATGTAAAAAGCTCTGTGCAGGGGGTGGTGTGGCCTGTGTAGGATACACAGAGAACAGTATAAGGCTTACCGTCTGCAATACAGCACTTCTGCTCCACAATCTCAAAGCCTGAGTTATAGAGATACTTAATAACTCTCTCACACTTTGTCATAGGTTGGAGTATAAGCCGTTTGCTTTCGTCCTTGAGCCAGGGAGCGTCTGAGAGGATAGAGATGATTGTGTCAGCACCCATACCTGCAATAACGATATCGGTGACTTCCTCAGCGGATATGCCCTGCAGGCCGTTGCAAAGTCTTGTGGTTACCTTGTCCTCGGCATCGTATTTCTCGATAGTCTGTCTGCCACGAGTCAGAGGTTCGGGATTAATATCCGCGGCAATAGCCGACTTAATACTTCCGTTAAGGGCGAGGAATACAGGCAGATATGCGTGGTCGGTGCCTATATCTGCAAGTTTTGCGCCGACTCTGACGAAATCGGCGCAAAGTGAAAGTCTTGA
>SVPX01000013.1 GCA_015065665.1 Oscillospiraceae bacterium
ACGCAGGTGGGAAATTGTGATACCGCCTGTCTTCTTGGAGTCATACTGGAAGTAAGCCTGAACGAACTTCTCTGTATGGTCACCGATAATCTTGATAGAGTCTTTGTTAGCACCAACAGTACCGTCACCACCAAGACCCCAGAACTTGCACTCGATTGTGCCTTCTGCTGCAGTGTTGGGAGCGGGCTTCTCCTCAAGAGAAAGACCTGTAACGTCATCTGTGATACCAAGTGTGAAGTTATGCTTGGGAGCATCCTTCTGAAGTTCGTCATAAACTGCGAAGATGCTTGAAGGAGGTGTATCCTTGGAACCGAGGCCGTATCTGCCGCCGATTACCTTTGCATCAGAGCCGTTTGCTGCAAGTGCTGCAACAACGTCAAGATACAGAGGCTCACCAAGAGCACCGGGCTCCTTAGTTCTGTCAAGAACTGCAATCTTCTTAGCTGTTGCGGGGATTGCAGCAACAAGATGCTTAGCGCTGAAAGGTCTGTACAGGCGAACCTTAACAAGACCAACCTTCTCGCCGCGAGCATTCATATAATCGATAACTTCCTCTGCTACGTCACAGATAGAACCCATAGCGATGATAACACGCTCTGCGTCCTCTGCACCATAGTAGTTGAAGAGCTGATAGTTTGTACCCAGCTTTGCGTTAACCTTAGCCATGTACTCCTCTACGATGCCGGGAACAGCCTCGTAGTGCTTGTTACAAGCCTCTCTGTGCTGGAAGAAGATATCGCCGTTCTCGTGGGAACCACGCATTACGGGACGCTCAGGGTTGAGAGCACGCTTACGGAACTTCTCAACTGCTTCCATATCGCACATTTCCTTAAGGTCATCAAAATCCCAAACTTCGATTTTCTGAATTTCGTGAGAAGTTCTGAAACCATCAAAGAAGTTGATGAAAGGAACAGAGCTCTTGATTGTTGCAAGGTGAGCAACAGCACCCAGGTCCATAACTTCCTGTGTGTTTGTCTCGGCCAGCATTGCAAAACCTGTCTGACGACAAGCATAAACGTCAGAGTGGTCGCCGAAGATGTTAAGTGCATGAGATGCAACTGTTCTTGCAGATACATGGAATACAGAGGGCAGGAGCTCACCTGCGATCTTGTACATGTTGGGGATCATCAGGAGAAGACCCTGAGATGCTGTGTAAGTTGTGGTAAGTGCACCTGCGTTCAGAGAACCGTGTACTGTACCTGCTGCACCAGCCTCAGACTGCATCTCCTCAACCTTTACAGTTGTGCCGAAGATGTTCTTGAGGCCCTGTGCGGACCACTGGTCAACATAGTCTGCCATGGGAGAAGATGGAGTGATAGGATAAATACCAGCTACCTCGGTAAACGCATAGGAAACATGAGCCGCAGCGTTGTTACCGTCCATGGTCTTTCTTTTTCTTGCCATTGGAATTACCTCCTTGAATAATCAATGCGAAAAAGCATCGCATAATATACATTTTCGGTACGGTCTGTACCACCTTAGATAATAACACTTTTTATATTAAATGTAAAGTCAAAACACGCAAAAACACAGACAAATTATTGGTTTTTAAGGAAATTTGATACACAAAGGAAAAAAGGGGATACCCCCTGCCAAAAACAACTCTTTATCCTGCACCCATACTACACAAAAACCCTACTGTTATCAAGCACAAATTTAAGGCAATAAATCTTACAAAAATGCACAAAGAAAATGTTATTTTTAACAATCAGATAGCCGACTGTTTGTATACTGCTACAAATTTAATCTCTTTTATTGATTGCCAAGATAAATTTTCGTAAAATTTAAGTGTGAGGTTTTTAAAATTTCTACGTCTAAGTAGTGAAAGACCTTACCAAAGAATAAAATTAAGGAGGAATTGTTATGAAGAAAATTTTGTCTTTCACCCTGGTACTGATTTTACTTTTGTCCCTTGTTTGTTCGGTTTCTGCATACGAAGAACCTACGGGACCATTTGAATGGGACCTTGTAGATAACCCTGAGGTTATAGAAACTGTCCGCAATTCTTTCAAAGAATACTGCATCGAAAAACACCATTGGTTAAGTTCCGATGACGAATACATCTTTGAGAACGAAATGTACATTGAAGTTATCTGCACTCAGGATGAAGCTACTGTATTCTACGGATGTGTGGGAGGTGTAAGTACTCTGATAACCAACCAGCTTATAGGTCAGTATTTATTTATAAACGGTGCAATTTATGGGGATGAATACACAAATCCTATAGGCTTCTATGCAATGCTTAATGACGGCAAAATTATAGACCTGATTGATGCTTATAACGAAGGTCTTATCAACATTGATGATGTTGCCGCTCACTATCACTGGCATACAAAACTCTCTGACAGAGAATACGATGTTGTTACAAAACTCAGTCTGGCAAACAATGCATTTTACGGCTGCGGATATTATTACAAGGAACTCTTCCTTATTACCACAGATGAAGAGGGAGCTACCCCCGATATAGTGCTTATTGAAGCAGGAGGAGAAAGACAGCATGCAGGTACATACACAGAGGTAATCGGAGATTATGTTGTAGCAACCCGTATAAATTTCAGCGGTGACAAACTCCCGTACTATGTTTACACTCACGACCAGAGGCTCCTCACTCTGAAAGAAGCATATGAAGAAGGCAACCCTTATTTAATGGAAGCCGTTATGAATAGTGAAATCCCCTATGCTCTTAAGGGAGACTCAGACGCAGACAGAGAGCTGACTATCAAAGACGCAACTCACATTCAGAAAAAACTTGCAGACATTAAAACCGAAAAATCTTACGAAGATACATATATAGAGTCTGCAGTTGAGGATTTTGACGAAGACGGCATATTTACAATCAGAGACGCCACCGCAATTCAAAAACATCTTGCCGGTCTTGAGTATTAAACCTATAATTCATATTGACACAACATAACAAAAACCACCCTTTCCCATGTGTAAGAGGAAAGGGTGGTTTTTATGTTTGCGGAGGGTTGCGTCCGCCTTAATATCTAACTCGCAGGAAGCACCTTTGACATCCCGAGAGCACCCCTTGTGCAAAGGGAGACTCTCAATCAATCCAAAGGCATTATTCCCCAGATATCTCTTGCGTAGTCGTTAATAGAACGGTCTGCTGAGAATAGACCTGCATTTGCAATATTCATCAGGGACATCTGATTCCATTTCTGTCTGTTTACATAAAGCTCTGCTGAGCGCTCCTGTGCCCTGCGGTAAGACTCAAAGTCAGCCAGTACCATATAGGGGTCAGAGTAAATAAGATTATCTGCAACAGGAGAGAATCTTCCCGTTCTGATTTCGTCCACAGCTCGTCTGACTACACTCTTTGTGCTGTAGAAATCAAGGGAGCGATAACCGTTTGCCCTCATCTCCTTAACAGCAGGGGCTGTCATACCAAAGAGCATAATATTATCCTTGCCCACAGCATCGCAGATTTCAACATTTGCTCCGTCAAGAGTTCCAAGTGTAACCGCACCGTTAATCATAAACTTCATATTACTTGTGCCAGAAGCCTCAGTTCCTGCAAGGGAAATCTGTTCGCTGATTTCTGCGGCGGGAATGAGCTTTTCAGCCACAGTAACACGATAGTTCTCAAGGTAAACCACCTTGAGTTTTCCGTTTACCCTGTAGTCTGAGTTAATCTGATTTGCCAGGTCAACAATAAACTGGATAATCTGCTTTGCAAAGTAGTATCCGGGAGCCGCTTTTGCACCGAAGATGTATGTTCTGGGCGCAAAATCCATACTGGGATTATCCCTGAGCATCTGATATGTAGCCATAATGTTCAGAGCATTCATAAGCTGACGCTTATACTCGTGGAGACGCTTTACCTGTACATCAAATATGGAGTCGGGATCAACAAGAACACCTGATGTTCTTCTGATTTCTTCTGCCATTCTCACCTTGTTCTGACGCTTAATTTCAGCCAGTTTATCCAGCACACCCCGGTCTGTAGAGAATTCCTCCAGTTTCTTAAGTTCTGTCGCATCAGTAACAAAGCCGTCACCGATAAGTTCTGCAATAAGTGAGGATAAACCGGGATTTGACTGGCAAAGCCAACGTCTGTGAGCAATACCGTTTGTAACATTTGTGAATTTATCGGGGGTGTACTCATAGAAATCCTTGAAAACGGTTTCTTTGAGGATGTTACTGTGGAGAGCAGATACACCGTTTACCTTGTGGCTGACCACAACTGCAAGGTTTGCCATACGCACCCAGCCATCACAGATGATTGCCATTTTTGCAACCTTTTCTTCGGGAGTACCTGCAGCTCTCAGCTCAGCACACCAACGCTTATTAATCTCGCAGACAATCTGATAAATTCTGGGAAGTTTTGTGCGGAACATCTCTTCGCTCCAGCACTCCAGAGCTTCTGACATAACCGTATGGTTTGTATAAGCCACCGTATTTGTAACAATTCTCCACGCTTCTGTCCATCCGTAACCACACTCGTCCATTATAATTCGCATAAGTTCGGGTACAGCAAGTACAGGGTGAGTGTCGTTCAGATGAATTGCAACCTTATCGGGAAGATTTGTGAGTGTCTTGTATACTCTCAGGTGACGCTTAATAATATCCTGTATGGTTGCAGAAACAAGAAAGTACTGCTGATTAAGTCGCAGGCTCTTGCCCTCGGTGTGATTATCTCCGGGGTAAAGGACTTTTGTGATACTTTCAGCCATAGCCTTCTGCTCAACCGCTCTCAGGAATTCTCCGTCATTGAAAAGCTGCATATCAAAGTCCTTGGAGTCCGCCGCCCAGAGTCTGAGTCTGCTCATACCCTTGCCTGAGGCACCTGTGACAATCATATCGTAGGGTACTGCGTGTACCTTTGTGTCATTCTCAATCTTTACCAGATGGATTCCGTCAATCCAATCCTCTGTAAGATGGCCGTTAAAAGAAACCTCCACAGCCTTTTCAGGATGGGGGCGAAGCCACACACTACCCCCCGGCAACCAGAAATCGGGAAGCTCTGTCTGCCAGCCGTCAACAAGTTTCTGATTAAAAATACCATATTCATATCTGAGGGAATAACCCATAGAGGGATAAGCCTGTGATGCCAGACCATCAAGGAAACACGCAGCAAGTCTGCCCAGACCGCCGTTGCCCAGTCCTGCATCAGGCTCCTGCTCAAAGATTTTCTCAGGACTTACATTAAAACTTCTGAGAGCTTCTGCGGCTACATCCTCAAGTCCCATATTGTACAGGTTATTCTTAAGAGAGCGTCCCATAAGAAATTCCATACAGAGGTAATAAACTGTCTTTTTCTCTTGTTCCTCTGTCTTTGTCTTGAACTCATAGTAGTCCTTGCTCATTATCTCTCTGCACACCATTGCAAGGGCTTTGTAAATATCCTGGTTAGTTGCTTCTTCGGGTGTAACATGAAAAAACGAGATGAGTTTTTCCGTCATAAGTTTTACAAGTTCGTTTGCGTTAATATCTTTTTTCATATTTCCTCCTCAATTTGTATAAAGAGATTATATTACACCGAGGGTTATGATATCTGTCGATATTAGTCAGTATACATAGTTAGTTTCAACCAACCCCCAAAAAGATAGTTAAATTATACTATGCATCCCTTATGATTTCAACACTTTATCACCTTAAACATAATTTTTGGCGGTAACAAAAGAGTAACTAATAAAAAAGAGGATTACAATTTTAATATTTTTCTTTTTTATTTGCTTGTTTTGTACTATAATTATAGTGGATAAATTTAGGAAAGAAGGCTCACATATATGGAAAAGAAAAATGTAGTCATCTATGTAGCAGGTCAGAGATTCTCCATCTCTACCACCGACTCCGAAGAATACGTTTCGGGTATCGGCGAAAAAGTTGATGTTATGATTAAGGGTATCGCAAAGGACAACCCCAGACTTAATCGTGATGCCTGTGCAATTCTTGCAGCACTTTCTCTGTGCGATGACGAATCAAAACTTCGTCAGATGATGGAGGTGCTACGCTCTCAGGTTAAAGATTATCTTGAGGCAACCGAAAAACTCAGAGAGGAAAACCTGAGCCTCAGAGAACAGATTAAAAAACTTACTGCAACCGCTTCTCAGACAGAAGCATCCTGCAAAGAAGAGACTGCTATCACAGAAGAAACACCCCAGGAAGAGGAACCTCTTGCTGAAGAAAGCAAAGAGGAAGACACAGAGGACACTCCTGTTACTCCCGTATCTTCTCCCTTGTCCCGTTCAGAATCCCTTGTTATGTCTAAGGTTTCAGAGACTCCTGCAAGACAGACAGCCTTTGTAGGCAAGGACTTCCGCTCAGGCAAAAAGGGCAAGAAGAATAAAAAGCATAACAAGCATAATGTTACCCCTGCACCTGTAACTCCTGCAGTTACAGATTCTGCAGATACAGACTCAGAAGAAGAGTCACCCTATCATCAGTTCAGCATTTTTGACGGACTTGAATAATCACCTCTACACCTGAAAGGAGTGGGATTATGAAAAACAAAATAGAAATCCTTTCTCCTGCAGGAAGTATGGAAAGTCTGATTGCCGCTGTCCGCTCAGGTGCAGACGCAGTTTATCTGGGAGCAAAGGATTTTTCTGCACGAGCATCCGCACACAACTTTGACAACACTCAGATGAAAGAGGCAATTGACTACTGCCACATCAGAGGAGTAAAGGCGTACCTAACCATCAACACCCTGATGTTTGATAAAGAGCTTGAAAAAGCCGTTAACTTAGCTGCACAAGCTTACTCTATGGGCATTGACGCAGTTATTGTTCAGGACACAGGACTTGCAATGCTTCTGCGAAAGAATCTGCCGAATCTCAGACTCCACGGATCAACCCAGATGAGCATTCACACACCCTCAGGTGCAAAGGCTCTGTACGAAATGGGCTTTTCAAGAGTTGTTCTCTCCCGGGAACTCTCCCTCAAAGAGATAGAAGAAATAAGAAATGCCTGTCCCATTGAGCTGGAGGTTTTTGTTCACGGCGCTCTGTGTATGAGTGTATCGGGGCAATGCTATTTCTCCGCTATGCTTGGCTCCCGCTCAGGCAACAGAGGAATGTGTGCTCAGCCCTGCCGTTTGCCTTTTAAGGTGCAAGGGGGAAGTGACTATGCTCTCAGCCTTAAGGACAACAGCCTTATTGAATATCTTCTTAAACTCCAGTCTCTTGGTGTTGCATCTGCAAAAATCGAGGGTAGAATGAAGCGCCCCGAATATGTAAGCGCCGCTACAAGTGCCTGTCAGCAGATGCGTGACTCAGGCTTTGTAACCGAGGAAACAAGCCGATATCTCAGCAATGTTTTCTCCCGCTCAGGTTTTACCCATGGTTATATCTGCGGAAAGCGAAACGGCAATATGTTTGGTCACAGACGAAAAGAAGATGTAACCGCAGGCAGCGAAAAACTCCTGTCCGAAATCCGAAACAGTTATAAGGACGAAGCCCAGAGAGTAGAGATTGACTTTGAGTTCTCCGCTTCTGTTGGCGCATATCCTGGGCTGAAAGTTTCAGACAAGGAAAACACTATAGAGGTAACAGGTGACATCCTCTGTGAAGAAGCACAGAAGGTTGCTCTCTCTGAAGAAAAAGCAACGGCTCTTCTTCAGAAATGCGGCGGAACACCGTATAAGCCTGTAAACATAATCCTCAATATAGGTGACAACGTGTCTATGCCTGTGAGCAAAATCAACGAACTTCGGAGACTTTCCCTTGAGAAACTCTCCCGGGCAAGAGCCTTTACAGGCAGACCTGAATTTGAACCCATTGAAATCTCTTTGGATGAGTACAATGTTCCCGATACTCCAATAAAAAAACGTGCAAGATTTACCGACACAGACATCCCTGATGAGTTCAGAGATTTTGATTTAATATTTATTCCTTTGTTCAGCAAAGGTGAAGATATAAAAATTCTTATAGACAGGGGCTTCTCTGTAGCCGTTGAAATCCCCCGTGGAATGTTCGGCAGGGAAGAAAACATCAGAAAAGCCCTTGCAAGAGCAAAAGAAGCAGGAGTTACCCACGCCCTTGCCTCTAACATCGGTGCTGTGTACCTTGCAAAAGAGCTTGAATTCACCGTTCATGGTGGTTTTGGTCTTAACTTTACAAACACCGCCGCTCTCATGTGGGCAGAGAGTATGGGAATAGAGGACACAGAACTGAGTTTTGAACTGACAAAGGAGCAGATAGATTCCCTTGGTGCTTCTATTAAGAGAGGCATCATCTCCTACGGCTACCTGCCCTTGATGCTCACACGCAACTGCCCCGGATACACAACACAGAGTGGTTGCAAAAATTGCAAAAAAGATAAAGTTTTGCAGGATAGGATGAATAAGAAATTCATTTTCACCTGTGATGGAAACTGCACCGAAGTGCTTAATTGTGTACCACTTTTAATTCCCGATAAGATTAATACATTCTTGAAACTTCAATTCCACGTTTTCCGCTATACTGTGGAAAACTCTGTGGAAAAGGTGGAAAACATTATGGTTTTTCCAAGTGATAATCAAAATTCCACAGATTTCACCCGCGGATTATATTACAGAGGCGTTAAATAATTAACAAAACTTTAATGTTTCTGAGAGAATTATTTTTTGGAATTATATTTAATTCCCTATAAAAATTATAAAACTTTTATGTTTCCCCAAGGGAATTTCCAAAAGGAATATTAAATTATTTTTGCAAGTTACTCCTTTAATTTTGCAAGAAACAGAAAGAGGATAATTATGGAAGAAAAACTTCTTATTAAAGCTGTGCGTGAAAACGCAAGAATCCCCATACGAGCAACAGAAGGTTCCGCAGGTATGGATTTGTATGCCTGTATAGACGAGCCTGTCACCATAAAACCCGGTGACCTTGTGATGATTCCTACCGGTATTGCCATTGAACTGCCAAGCGCAAACTATGTTGCATACCTTTTTGCCCGTTCAGGTCTAGGTATCAAGCACGGTATCTGCCTGTCAAACGGAGTTGGAGTTGTTGACTCTGACTACCGCGGTGAGGTCTGCGTTGGTCTTTGCAATGTCTCAAACAAAGAATACACCATCGAACCCTTTGAGCGTGTAGCACAGATGGTGATTTCTCCTGTTTCTCTTATGCCTGTTATGGAGGTAAAAGAGCTTTCAGATACAGAGCGCGGCACAGGTGGATTTGGTTCTACAGGAAAACAGTAAAAAAATCCCCAATTAGCGGTTGAAATCTCCTGTTCTATAGAGTATAATTAATAAGTTAAAGTGTATTTTATAGTTATATATAACAATATAACTTACAAAAACACCTTCAAAAGTATAAAAACTTCTTTTGCGGTATATCCGCAAAGAAAGGAGCATAAATATGTTTTTTTCATTCACAAAGGATATCGGTATCGACCTTGGTACCGCTAACACCCTGGTATTTATGAAGGGCAAGGGCATTGTCCTGAGAGAACCTTCTGTTGTTGCTGTTGATATCCGCAACGACTCTGTTCTTGCAGTAGGTTCACAGGCTAAAGAGATGATTGGCCGTACTCCCGGTTCAATCGTTGCAGTCCGCCCCCTCAAAGACGGCGTTATTGCCGACTTCCAGATTACTGCTTCTATGCTGAAGCATTTTATCAGAAAAACTGTCCGCTCAAACTTCTTCTCCCGTCCCAGAATCGTTATCTGTATTCCCTCTGGTGTTACCGAGGTTGAAAAGAACGCTGTTGAGGATGCGGCAAGAGAAGCAGGCGGCAAGGACATCGAACTTATCGAAGAGCCTATGGCAGCTGCAATCGGCGCAGGTCTTCCTGTTGCTGAGCCTACAGGCAGTATGGTAGTTGACATCGGCGGCGGTACATCCGAGGTTGCAATCATCTCTCTCGGTGATATTGTTACATCCTGCTCTGTTCGTGTTGCAGGTGATAAGTTTGATGATGCAATTATGTCTTACATCAAAAAGAAATATAATCTCCTCATTGGTGAGCGTACAGCTGAAGATATCAAAATTGGTATCGGTTCAGCATATCCTTACGCAGATGAGGGTGAAATGTGCATCAAGGGCAGAAATCTGATGGATGGACTTCCCAAGAACATCACAATCACAGCAGCAGAGGTTAGAGACGCACTTGCAGATCCCCTTGCTACCATTATTGATGCAATTATCAACACACTCGAGAAAACTCCCCCTGAGCTTTCTGCTGATATTATCGACCACGGCATTATGCTTACAGGCGGCGGCGCTCTTCTTCGCGGTCTTGACCTTCTCATTATGCAGCAGACAGGTATGCCTGTACATGTTGCAGAGAGACCTCTTGACTGTGTTGTTGACGGTGCAGGCAAACGCCTTGAACTGACAATGCCCCACGAGTACTATCGTTCAAGAAGAAAGTAATTTATACTTACAATTCCTCAGCTTTTGTCAAAGTCAAGAACGATACCCTTTACACAGGAAAGACTATAGACGGCTAAAACTACCAATATTCAACACTTATCGGGGAACGGAAAACCGTTCCCCGAATTTCACCGGAGGCATACTGTGAGAGATCTGTTATCTTCCAAAAGTTTCAAAAAGTTAATATGTGTACTGCTGGCAATCATCATTGTTGTGGGTATAACCGCCGTATCAGGCAAGTCTGTGATTTCAAGCCTGTTCAGTTCGCTGACTCTGGGGCTGCAGGAGGTTTCTGCGGCTGTGTCCGAAGAAGCAAACAAGAAATCCTATGACGAACTCCTCCGTGAGAATGACGCTCTTAATCAGGAGATTGCCGAACTCCGCACTCAACTTGTGGACTACTACGATGTAAAGCAGGAAAATGCCCGTTTGTGGAGATACTATGACCTGAAACGGGAATATCCCCAGTATGAACTTGTTCCCGCCACAGTTGTCCGCAGGGACCCCAACGATGATTTCTACGGATTCACCATCAATCAGGGTTCATCAGACGGTATTTCCAAAGGAGACCCCGTTGTAACAGAAAAAGGTCTTGTGGGCTGGGTTTCTTCTGTTGATGCCTCCACAAGCCGCATTAAGACCATTCTTTCTCCCGATGCAAAGGTTGGCGCTATTGACTGCGTATCCCGTGACAGCGGTATTGTTACAGGTAATGTAAAACTTGCTGACAAAAACCTTACAACTATGACAAAAATCTCTGCTCTCAACACTATGAAGCAGGGTGACATAATCATCACAACAGGTATCAGCGGAATTTATCCACCCTCTATCATTGTAGGTGAGGTAAGCGAAATCCGCTTTGACGAATATGACACATCCAAGTACGCGGTAATCAAACCTTATGAGGATATCACCTCCGTTATTGATGTGGTTGTTATCACAGATTTTGAGGGCAAGGGAGAGATTTACGAGGGTTCCATTGAAAATATCACCCTGCCTTCTACAAATTCCGAAACAACTGCACCCCCTGCAACTGAAGAGGAGTAATCTATGGAAGGCAAACTTAAATTTCTCAGATATATTGCCTATGTCATAGAGGTGCTTGTACTCTATGTACTCTCAGGTACACCGGGGTTTTTGCCTGCAATACTGGGCGTGAAACCTCTTTTGCTCCTGCCTGTTGCCATTACTATCGCAGTTTTTGAGAGCGAAGTTACCGCTATGGTATTCGGTCTTATCTGCGGTATCCTGTGCGATATCGGCTTCGGCACCAATATCGGTTTCTACACAATCACACTCACAATTCTGTGCTTTGCCTTCGGCTACTGTGCGCGGAATTTCTTTGTTACAAACTTTGTGAATGCTATGGTAATCGGCGGTGTAACCACAACTGCTCTGCTGATTATACATTTTCTTATATTCTGCGGGGGAAGTGATATGCCGTATCTTGGCAATCACTTTGTCAGACACTATCTTTTAAGGATTGCCTACACGCTGATTTTCCTGCCGCCTTTATTCTGGTTTAATCGACTCTTCCGCTCTCAGATGAAGGAAGACTAAAATATAAAACATACCACACAGCAAAGGAGTGAAAGGTATGATAAAGAATTATCTTAAAGAGAATATCCGTCCTATTATCTGCCTTGCGCTCATTGCGGTATTCTTTGTGTGCTTTGTAATCCGTCTGTTCAACTGGCAGATTATTCAGGGAGATTATTATCGCGAAGAAGTTGCCACCACCGCTAACTACCGCCTTACCTCTGACGACACAAGAGGAGAGATTGTGGATGTAAACGGCCAGGTTATTGAGGCTAACACCACCACTTATTCCGTTATTATCGATAAACTTTATATTAACGGAGATTTAACAGTAAACAAAGTTATTACCACACTTTTTGATATTTTTTCAAAGAAGAATGCCACCTGGATAGACACCCTGCCTATTATTGTGGATAAAAATGACACTTATCAATTCTCATCCGATGAGGATGCGGAGGACAGTCTTGAATATCTCCGCTCTGACGAGATGCTGGATATGGGTGTATACTCCACCGCAGATGATTATATGGAAGAGCTTATTGACAGATACGACCTGGAGGAATATGCAGAGGATAAAAAACTCTGCCGTGATATCGCTTCTGTCCGCTGTAATATGGAGCTGGAGCGTTTTTCTTCCATCAACCCCTACACCTTTGCAAAGGATCTTTCCGAGGAAATGACCGCAATCGTCTCCGAGTACTCCCAGTCCCTGCCTTGCATTGATATCTCTACTGTAAACAAGCGTATCTGCGTTGATGGTACACTAATGCCCCATATCCTTGGTATAACAGGACCTCTTACTGCAGAGGAATATGAAGAAAACAAGGATAAGGGCTACTACTACAACGACATCATCGGTAAATTCGGCATCGAAGCCGCTATGGAAGAATACCTGAGAGGTGAGGGCGGCACAAAGACCGTCTCAAAAAACTCTGATGGTACAGTAATAAGCGTTGTTGATGTTGAACCCGCAAAGCCCGGTAATACAGTTTATCTGACTATCGACAAAAACCTCCAGCAGGTTGCCAACGCCTCCCTCAAAAAGAATATAAAAGCCGCTCAGAAAGCAGGTAAGGAGCTAAGTATTCAAAATGGAGAAAAAGGCTACGGTGAGGACTGCACAGCAGGTGCTGTTGTTATGCTCAGCGTCAAAGATTTCTCTGTACTTGCAGCTTCAACCTATCCTACCTACGATATCACAAAGTATAATGACGGAGATTACTACACATCTCTTCTCAATGATAAAACCCTGCCTCTCTATGACCGTGCATTCAATGGCTCCTTTGCACCAGGCTCTGTTGTAAAACCCGGTGTAGCCCTTGCTGCTCTGGAGGAAGAGGTTGTGTCCGAATACACCCCTATAACCTGCACAAGACGCTATGACTACTACCCCTCCAATGTGGTAAACTGTATGGGTTATCATGGTCCTCAGGATGTTTACAGCGCTATTTCCCATTCCTGTAACTACTACTTTGCTGAGGTTGGCAGACTTCTGGGTATTGACACAATGTATCTTTATATGGAGAAACTTGGTCTTGGTGAGCGCACAGGTCTGGAAATCTACGAGTCCCGCGGTTTCCTTGCAGGACGAGACAGTTCATCCTGGCTTCCCGGTAACACAGTTCAGGCGGCTATCGGTCAGTCCGATAACACCTTCACACCTGTGCAACTTGCGACCTACTGTGCAACCATTGCTAACGATGGTGTGAGACTCCGCACCCACCTTATCAGCAAGGTAACAAGTTACGACAGACAGGAAGTTATCTTTGAGAATGATCCGGAAAAACCCGAGGTAGTTGAGGACCTGCAGATTCATCCCTACAACCTCTCTGTTGTACAGACTGCTATGCGTCAGGTTGTTGCATCCGAATCAGGTACAGCATACTGGAATTTCTATGATTATGACATTCCCATTGCCGCAAAGACAGGTACCGCAGAAAACACAGGCTCCGACCATACAGCTTTTATATGCTACGCTCCCTACGATAAACCGGAGGTAGCAATTGCAGTTGTTCTTGAGCATGGTGCAAAGGGTACCTACTCTATGTCAGTTGCAAGGGATTTGCTTGATGCATACTTCCATCCCCAGACAGAAACACAGCCTACAAACTGATATTCTATATTCTACAGCCTTCTGCTTTTGTGCAAAAGGCTGTAATCTTTGTCTCTTTTTTATGTTTTTAAGATGTTGTTTTATCAATATTGCCCAAAATCTCGACAGAAATTTTTACACCTAAAATAATTGTCCTGTAAGGCTTTTTGTGATAAAATATTTTAGAGGTACTATTTTATGAGCAAAGTTATCGTTCTTGCTTCAGGCAAGGGTGGCACAGGTAAGTCCACAGTTTCCGTTGGTCTTGCAGTTGCCTTGGTAAAACTTAATAAAAAGGTACTGCTTGTTGACTGCGACAGCGGTATGCGTGGCGTTGACCTTATGCTGGGAGTAGAAAAAGAACTTATCTACGATGTTTCCGATGCAGTAGGCGGTGGCTGTGATAAATCTGCGGCAATCTATGTTACCCGCAATATCTACGGCTTGTATATGATGCCTGCGGCACTCTCTGCTGATGACGAGGTAAGCCCCTCAGTACTCAAACAACTTATTGAGGAAATCAAGGATGACTACGATTACATCCTCATTGACTCTCCGGCAGGTACAGGTTCCGGATTTGAGGCGGCGGCAGCTTCTGCGGATTCTGCACTGATTGTTATCAATCCCGAGCCCACAAGCGTACGCGGTTGCCTCAACATCAGACACAAGCTGACTCAGATGGGAATTCCCGATGCCCGTCTTGTTATCAATCGCTTTATGCCTGAGAGATTCAATGCAATGGGAATCTACAAAGACCTTGACTCCCTTATTGACATCACCCAAACTCAGCTTATTGCAATTATCCCTGAGGATATAAGGATTGCGGCTATTGCCCAGCGTGGCGAGAGCGGACAGAAGAGCGTTCCATCTATGCTTGCATTCCAGAACCTTGCCGCAAGACTTGAGGGAGAGAACCCCCCTCTTGCAAAAAAACTTCTGGGACTTTAATTTGTTTTTACCTGATTTTTTTCAGGGGATATATAGTTTTATTGTTTTTAGGATTAGAAATGAGAAATTTGTGAACGGAGGTAAAAGATTTATGAATATCGCAATTATTGCTCATGACGAGAAAAAGGAATTGATGGTACAGTTCTGCATTGCTTACTGCGGAATTCTCAGCCGTCACACCATCCTTGCAACAGGCACAACAGGCAAGATGGTTGCTGAAACAACAGGACTTGATATCAAAACCTTCCTTGGCGGCAGTCAGGGCGGCGGACAGCAGATTGCAGCCCGCATTGCCTGTAATGAAATCGATATGCTGCTCTTTTTCCGTGACCCCCTCAACCCCAAACCCTCTGAGGCAAATGATATGAACCTTCTGCGTCTGTGTGATATGCACAGCATTCCTGTTGCTACAAATATTGCAACTGCCGAGGTGCTTATCCATGGTCTTGAGCGCGGTGACCTTGACTGGAGAAACATCCTTAAATAAACCGCTGAAAAAGTGTTAATTTTATATAAATCAGCATATTAATACCTTGCATACCTATGCCACTTGAGACTATTTTCTCAAGTGGCTTTTTCTTTTCACAATTTTACCCATTGTGTCAGACGATTACAGATTATTGTATATTTATGCAAATCTACCATTTTTATTATACAAAAATGCTGTGTATTTAAGTCCCATAAACATTGATTATATCGAGGTTTTGGAGTATAATTGTATTTGTAGTTTTTTATAAAAAATGAGGTGTTTTTATGTGTTGCAACTGCAATCACGCAAACAGTGACCTTAGCCTTCTTGAGCCTGTGCTTAAGAGTTATAAGGATGTTAAGGGTTCACTTATCACCATTCTGCAGAAAGCACAGGATATCTACGGCTATCTGCCCACCGATGTTATCTATCACATCGCAGAGGAAACAGGCAATACCCCTGCAAAGGTTATGGGCGTTGCCACCTTCTACACTCAGTTCAGACTTACTCCTGTTGGCAAGTATCTTATTATGCTCTGCCAGGGCACAGCCTGCCATGTTAACGGCTCTGAGCGTATTGAGGCGGCTATTACCGAGGAACTTGGAATTAAAGACGGAGAAACAACAGATGACGGCCTGTTCACCCTTAAGTGTGTGGCTTGTCTTGGCTGTTGCTCACTTTCTCCTGTTATGATGATAAACGAGGAGACCTACGGTTCACTCACTCCTGAGAAAGCAATCCGTATCCTCAATGAACTTAAAGAAAAGGCAGGGGACACAGAATGAGAATAGTGGTCGGCTCAGGCTCCTGCGGCATTGCTGCAGGCGCAGGTAAAGTATATTCAGCAATGGAAAATCTCCTTTTGGGCAACGCACAGACAGAACTTGGAGTAACAGGTTGTATCGGTATGTGCTACCTTGAACCCATCGTTGATCTTTACGAAGAATCTGAACTCAAAGCAAGACTTGTGAAAGTATCTGAAAATGATGCTGAAAATATCGTAAAATCCG
The DNA here is from genome assembly GCA_015065665.1 of Oscillospiraceae bacterium. Classification (GTDB taxonomy): domain Bacteria; phylum Bacillota; class Clostridia; order Oscillospirales; family Acutalibacteraceae; genus Ruminococcoides. The sequence continues at coordinate 16,366 of SVPX01000013.1, forward strand.
CTCAGACAGGTGACCTTTCCTTTGTAGAAAATCTGATTATTTCTGCCGATGACGAGAGTTTCCTCTCTCAGCAGACAAGAATTGCTCTTCGTCACTGCGGTGTTATTGACCCCACAGATATTGATGATTATATGAAAACAGATGGCTACAAAGCCATTGAGAAAGTCCTCACAACAATGACTCCCGAGGATGTAATCGAGACTATCAAAGTTTCAGGTCTTGCAGGCCGAGGCGGTGCAGGTTTCCCCACCTGGTTCAAGTGGAACGCCGCAAGACAGTCCCAGGGTGAAGAAAAATATCTTATCTGTAATGCAGACGAGGGCGACCCCGGTGCATTTATGGACAGAGCAGTTATTGAGAGCGACCCCCACAATCTTATTGAGGGTATGCTCATCGGTGCTTATGCCATTGGTGCAAAAGAGGCTGTAGTCTATGTTCGTGCCGAATATCCCCTTGCTATCAAGCGTCTTGAGAACGCTATTGCTCAGGCTAAGGCAAAGGGACTGCTGGGACAGAACATCCTTGGTACTGATTTCTCCTGCGAAATGCGCATCAAAGCAGGTGCCGGCGCCTTTGTATGCGGTGAAGAAACTGCACTTATCGAATCCCTTGAGGGTAGTCGCGGTATGCCCCGACTTAAGCCTCCTTTCCCTGCTCAGTGCGGTTACTGGCAGAAACCCTCTAACATCAATAATGTAGAAACCTTTGCGAATGTTCCCTGGATTCTATTAAACGGCGGTGAGGCTTTCTCCGCAATGGGTACAGAAAACAGCAAGGGTACTAAAGTTTTTGCCCTGACAGGTAAAATCCGCAAGGGCGGTCTTGTAGAAATCCCCATGGGTATGACTCTCAGAGAAGTTATCTACAACATCGGCGGCGGCATCAAGAACAATGCTGAATTCAAGGCTGTGCAGATGGGCGGCCCCTCAGGCGGTTGTATCCCCGAGGAACTTCTTGATACAGTTATTGACTACAAAGCTCTGGGTGCAACAGGTGCTATTATGGGTTCAGGCGGTATGGTTGTTATGGACAACTCCACCTGTATGGTTGCTATGGCTAAGTTCTTCCTTGACTTTACTGCTAAAGAAAGTTGCGGCAAGTGTGTGCCCTGCCGAATCGGTACCAAGCGTATGCTGGAGATTCTCACCCGCATTACTGAGGGTGAGGGCAAAGAGGGAGATATCGAACTCCTTGAGGAACTTTGCAACGCTATCAAAGACGGCGCACTCTGCGGTCTTGGTCAGACAGCACCCAACCCTGTACTCACCACTATCCGTTATTTCCGTCACGAGTACGAGGCTCACATAAACGAAAAGAAATGTCCTGCACACGAATGCACAAATCTTATCACTTATTCAATCAATAAAGACAAGTGTAAAGGCTGTACTCTCTGTGCTAAGAAGTGTCCTGCATCTGCAATCACAGGCACACTCAAAACTCCCCACACAATCGAATTTGACAAATGTATCAAATGCGGACAGTGCCGTACTGTATGTAAATTCGGCGCTGTTGAGATTTTATAAGGAGGTGTCACAATGAGCGAAGTTAAACTTACTATCAATGGTATAGAGATTACCGCACAGCAGGGTGACACTATCCTGAAGGCCGCATGGGATAATGGTATCGAAATCCCCACTCTCTGTCATCACGAGAGCGTAAAAGTTTACGGTGCCTGCGGTCTTTGCGTTGTTGAGGCAGAGAGTATCCCCAAGCTCCTCCGCGCTTGTAGTGCTACCGTTTCCGAGGGTATGGTAATAAACACAGAGGCAGACAGAGTTGTAAAAGCCCGTAAGGTTGCCCTTGAACTTCTTATGAGTGACCACAAGGGTGATTGCCTTGGTCCCTGCGTACTTGCATGTCCTGCAGGTACAAACTGTCAGGGATATATAAAGAAAATCGCAGAAGGAGACAACAGAGAGGCTGTTCGTATTATCAAAGAAAAACTTCCTCTCCCTGCATCAATCGGCAGAGTTTGTCCTCATCCCTGTGAAACACAGTGTCGCAGAGCTCTTGTTGAGGAGCCTATGTCAATTGCATTCCTCAAGTACTTTGCCGCTGACAAGGACCTTGCATCTGATGATACCTATATGCCGGAAGTTGCCGAACCTACAGGCAAGACTGTTGCAATTATCGGTGGCGGTCCTGCAGGTCTTACTGCCGCATATTTCCTCTCTGTAAAAGGTCACAAGGTAACAATCTTTGATGCTATGCCCAGGATGGGCGGTATGCTCCGCTACGGTATTCCCGAATATCGTCTTCCCAAGGCTGTACTTGATAGGGAAATTGCACTTATTGAGGCTCTTGGGGTTGAGATGAAAAACAACATAAAAATCGGTGAGGATATCACATTTGAAGATATTAACTCTCAGTTTGATGCAACTCTTATTGCTATCGGTGCCTGGTCCTCTATGGGTACACGCACAAAGGGCGAGGACCTTGAGGGTGTTGTGGGCGGTATTGATTTTCTCAGAAAAGTTGCTCTGGGCGAAGAAGTAAACATCGGCAAGAATGTAGCCGTTGTAGGTGGCGGTAACACCGCTATGGATGCTTGTCGTACTGCTGTGAGAGTTGGCGCTGAGAATGTCTATGTTATCTACCGCCGTACAAGAGCAGAAATGCCTGCTGAGGATATCGAAATTGAAGAAGCAATGGAGGAGGGCGTACAGTTCCTTTTCCTTACAAATCCCGATGAATACATTGGCGAAAACGGCAAGATTACTCAGGTTAAGCTTCAGGTTATGGAACTTGGCGAACCTGATGAATCAGGCAGACGCTCACCTGTTGCAAAAGAGGGCGAGTTCAAGTACCTTGATGTTGACACAGTTATTGCCGCTATCGGTCAGAAAGTAAACCCTGCAGGTTTTGAGGGTATCGAACTTAACTCCAGAGGTATTATCAGCGCTGACGAATACACATTCCGCACAAATATGCAGGGCGTGTTTGCTGTTGGCGATGCTACAAACAGAGGTGCATCAATTGCTATTGCCGCTATTGGTGAAGCTCAGAAAGCATCAGAGGTTATGGACAGTTACCTCAAAGGGGACTGCGTACCTTATATTGCTCCCTATGTCAGCAAAAAAACCGTTACTGCCGAGGATTTAAGAGACAAGGAAAAGGCTCCCCGTGCAAAGATGCCTCACAGAAGTCCCGAGGAGAGAAAGCACGACTTCAAGGAGATTAACCTTGGTTTCTCCGATGAAGTAGCAATCAAAGAAGCTAAAAGATGTCTTGAGTGCGGATGCCACGATTACGAGGATTGCTCTCTTATCCGCCACGCAAACCGCTATACAATCAATCCCCTGAGATTTGCAGGTGCTATCCACACAGGTTTTATGGAGGAAAAACTTGTTTCCATAGAGCGTAATCAGGATAAATGTATTCTCTGCGGTCTTTGCGTCAGAGTATGTGACGAAGTTGCTCAGAAAGGTATTTTAGGTTTTGTTGGCAGAGGTTTTGACACAGTAATCAAACCTGAGTTCAACACTCCCGAAACAATTGCCGATTGCAGAAATTGCCGCAAGTGTGCCGAGGTTTGTCCCACAGGCGCATTAAGAATCCTTGATAAATAATAAATAATATTAAGTAGCAATAAAAACAAGCCGTAGGAGTTTATATACTCCTACGGCTTTTACTTATTCACAATAGTATTTATCCTCGCACCACCGTGCAGGATTGTTCTCAATATAATTCCATCTGAGTGCATAATCCTTGTAATCTCTTATAATATGGTCAAAAAAGGAACGCTGAAACAAATCTTCTCCACAATCCCGATTTACAAACCTTTTTAATGTTCCTACAATATGAGGTATCATCATATTCGTAGGGGACGTCGAGGACGCCGCCCCCTACGATTCTGCTCAATATTTTCTTCTTGTCCTTGGTACATATGGTAACAAAATATACACCGTGGTTGCTGTAATCAAAATTTCTAAGTCTTGTGGACTTTCTTACAGGAAGATTCATATTATCATCACCTTATCCGATATATCACAAAAAGCCACAGAAAACAAACTATTCTCTGTGGCTCATCTTTTTATTCATTGTTTTACTCAGGCAATATCCACCTTGTGGAATTTAAAAATATCCTCCACCTTTGCTTTGAGGGCGCGGGAGATATCCATTGCAAGTTTAAGGGAGGGATTATACTTTCCCTTTTCAAGTCTGCCGATTGTCTCACGGCGAACTCCCACAAGTTTTGCAAGTTCAGCCTGACTCATTTTACACTTTTTGCGATATTCTTTTATGAGTGTAGTCATTTTCTCGCCCATAAAAACAACTCCTTAGTTCTGCTTCAATTCCCTTGTTTACAATTTCATTATAAGCAAACTCGATGATATTGTCAACAAGATATGCATTTAATATAATTTTCTATTACACTATTCTGTTGTGGATTTCTCCCTTACAGAACTTATCTATATTCTCTGCCATCATTCTGACACATCTTGCTCTTGCCTGTGCGCTGCCCCAACCCATATGGGGAGTCAGACAAACATTATCATATCCCAGAATATCATAGAATGGATGCTCCTCGGTAAAAGGTTCAACTGAGTATACATCTACACCCAAAGCACCAAGCCGACCTTCTTTGATTGCATCTGCAAGGGCTTTCTCGTCAGTTACTGCTCCTCGTGCTGTATTCACAACAACTGCAGTCTTCTTCATACTTGCTATTCTCTCCTTTGTAAGGATTCCCCTTGTGGAATCAGACAAAGGCAGATGAATTGAGAGGATATCCGCCTCTTTGCACAGAGTATCAATATCTGCAAGAGGGAAGTCACCCTCCTGTTTTCTTCTGCATACAAGCACCTTGCATCCCAGCGCCTGAGCAACTCTTGCAACTGCTGTACCTATTGCACCGCCGCCCAGTATACCCCAGGTCATAGATGAAACCTCGTTATATATGGGGCTGAGTTTATTTGCCACACCGCTTTTGCTGTATTCTCCCGAATGCACAAACTCTCTGTACTCCATAAGATGCGTCACAAGAGAAAGTGCCATTGATACAGTAACCTGTGCCACGCTGTCGGTAGAATATCCCGGCACATTGCACAGGGCTACTCCCTTTTCTTTCAGATATGCAGTATCAATATTATCGTAACCGGTTGCGGCTACGCAGATAAGTTTAAGGCTCTCTGCACCTTTCAGAGTTTCTCCGTTCAGTTTGATTTTGTTTGTAACAATTACCTCTGCATCCTTTACTCTTTCTGCTACCATATCATAGGAAGTTGTGGGATATTCGGTACATTCTCCCATATTATAAATAGGGCTAAGGTCGATATCCTCACCCAATGTACTTTTATCAAGAATAACTATCTTCAAGGCTTTTGCTCCTTTTCCTGTTTTCTTCTATTATAAATTATCTTTTCATTAACAGCAACAGTTTTATATAAAAAACAGCGTCCGCATTTTGTACGGACGCTGTTTTGTTAATAAAGATAATCAGTTTTTGGGAATAAGCTTCTCAACACCGCCCATATAAGGACGAAGTGCAACGGGAATGTTTACGGAGCCGTCTGCGTTCAGGTTGTTCTCAAGGAATGCAATGAGCATTCTGGGAGGAGCAACAACTGTGTTGTTGAGGGTGTGAGCAAAGTACTTGCCCTTGTCCTTGGAGTTAACTCGGATGCGGAGTCTTCTTGCCTGTGCATCACCCAGATTGGAGCAGCTGCCAACCTCAAAGTACTTCTGCTGTCTGGGAGACCAAGCCTCAACGTCAACAGACTTAACCTTAAGGTCTGCCAGGTCACCGGAACAGCACTCAAGAGTACGAACAGGGATATCAAGGCTAACAAACAGGTCAACTGTGTTCTGCCAGAGTTTATCAAACCACATCTTGGAATCCTCGGGGTTACAAACAACAATCATTTCCTGCTTCTCAAACTGATGGATACGATATACGCCTCTCTCCTCAATACCATGTGCGCCCTTCTCCTTACGGAAGCAGGGAGAGTAGCTTGTGAGAGTATAGGGGAGGTCTTCTTCTTTGTTCATTGTATCAATGAATTTACCAATCATGGAATGTTCACTTGTACCGATAAGGTAAAGGTCCTCGCCCTCAATCTTATACATCATAGAATCCATCTCTGCAAAGCTCATAACACCTGTAACAACATCAGAGCGAATCATAAAGGGAGGGATGCAGTATGTGAAGCCTCTGTCAATCATAAAGTCACGGGCATAGGAGATAACTGCAGAGTGAAGTCTTGCAATATCACCCATAAGATAGTAAAAACCGTTACCTGCAACCTTTCTTGCGCTTTCAAGGTCGATACCGCAGAATCTCTCCATAATATCTGTGTGATAAGGAATCTCAAAGTCAGGTGTATAAGCTTCGCCGTAACGCTGTACCTCAACATTCTCAGAGTCATCGCGACCTACAGGAACAGACTCGTCAATGATGTTGGGGATAGTCATCATAATCTTCTTAACTTTCTCAGAGAGTTCTGCCTCCAGAGCCTCAAGCTCCTGGAGTTTCTCGCCCTGAGATGTAACCAGAACCTTCATAGCCTCTGCTTCTTCTCTCATGCCCTTGCCCATAAGAGCTCCGATTTCCTTGGAGTGTTTGTTTCTCTGTGCTCTCAGCTCGTCTGCTTCTTTCTTAGCAGCACGGCTCTGTCTATCCAGTTCGATTACCTCGTCAACAAGGGGAAGTTTGCTGTCCTGGAACTTCTTGCGGATATTCTCCTTAACCACTTCAGGGTTTTCTCTTACAAATTTAATGTCTAACATTTTTAATACTCCTTATTTTATATAATAAGATAATAATTTTCTTTTTATGTCTTACTCTTTGCTGCCAAAGAGATTTGCAAAGGTTGTCAGTTCTTCGTCAGAGTAGAACTCAATCTGAAGTACGCCGCCTTTGCCGCCTTTTGCCTTGGAAACAGTAACCTTTCTGCCAAGATTTTCTGTCATGGCCATCTCAACCTCTGTGTAATAATGAGGTTTTGCTACTTTCTCAGTTTTCTTCTTGGGTTTATTTTCTGTCTGGAGCTTCACCAGTTTCTCGGTTTCTCTTACAGACAAGCCTCTTTCAACAATTTCTTCTGCCAGAGCACAGATTACATCTGCATCTTCAAGTCCTGCAAGTGCCCTTGCGTGACCTGATGAAAGTTTACCCTCAGAAACAAGCGCCTGTACATACTCGGGGAGTTTGAGGATTCGCAGAGCATTTGCCACAACCGGTCGGGATTTACCAACTGCTGTTGCAACTTCCTCCTGAGTAAGACCATGTGTCTCCATAAGTGTACGATAACCCAGAGCTTCTTCCACAGGATTCAGGTTTTCTCTCTGCAGATTCTCAATAAGAGCAATCTCCATTGTCTGCAAATCATCAAGTTCACGGATAATAGCAGGAATCTCGGTAAGTCCTGCTATTCTTGAAGCTCTGTATCTGCGTTCACCTGCTACAATCTGATATCCGCCGCCGAATACAGGGCGAACAAGAATAGGTTGCAGCACACCATGTTCGCGGATACTGTCAGAAAGTTGCATCAGAGCTTCTTCGTCAAACTCAGTACGGGGCTGTTCACGATTTGGCTCGATATCCTCAATCTTCAGATACACAGCACCTGAACCTGACTCGCTTTCGTTTTCCAGGTAAATTGCGTTAAGACGTTTACCCAGGCCGCCTTTCTTTGCCATATCAAGCCCTCTCTTTCTTCATTATTTCTTTTGCAAGATTCAGATAAGCCTCTGAACCCTTGCAGGTAATATCATAGTAAATAACAGGCTCACCGTAACTGGGTGCCTCAGAAATACGCACACCCCTTGGGATGGGAGTTGAGTACACCTTGCGGGGAAAATACTGTTTTACTTCATTGACAACCTGCTGAGTAAGGTTAAGTCTGCCGTCATACATAGTAAGGATAACACCCTCAACATCAAGGTAAGGGTTGTAAACTCTCTTAACTCTGCGGATTGTATTCATCAGCTGTGCAAGTCCCTCCAGAGCGTAATACTCGCACTGAATAGGGATGAGTACTGTATCAGTACAAGTCAGAGCATTGACTGTAACAAGTCCAAGAGAAGGAGGACAATCAATAAAAATGTAGTCATAATCAGCCTTTATGGGTAGCACTGCATTCTTAAGTATTGCCTCTCGCTTGTCTCTGTCTGCAATCTCCAGTTCAGCCGCCGCAAGGTCAAGGCTTGAGGGAATCACAGAAAGATTCTTGAATTTTGTCTCAACAATACATTCAGAAGCTTTTTTATCGTTTACCAATATATCATATGTAGAAAACTTAGCGCTTCGTCTGTCTATACCAACACCGCTTGTAGCATTTCCCTGGGGGTCAATGTCGATAAGCAAGGTTTTCTTGCCGAAATATCCGAAGGCAGCCGCAAGATTTACGGCACTTGTGGTTTTTCCCACACCGCCTTTCTGATTGGATACTGCAATAATCTTAGCCAAAAGTATCACCTTTTCAAATAAATAGTAGTAAAATCGAAAATCTAAAGATAATTATACTATACAATTGACTAAAATAAAAGTATTTTTATATAAAAACCTGTAAATTTATCAAAAATACAGACTATGACACCTTACCTTACAAAAATACAGACTATGACACCTTACCTTATTTACAAAAGCCAAAAGACGCACAGCTTTTACACTGTGCGCCTTAAGGCAAGGGGTTCAGATAAGGAAATGGGTATGAGTGGACGGATGCTCTCGCATCCTGAGGGGAAAGCGATTATTACTAAATGTTCCACGTGAAACATTTATTGACAGCAAAATAATAAGTATATGAAATTTATGCAGACTTATTGTGCTTTATCTTATGGGCAGTTGCTTCATTTTTAGGGATTTTTACTGTATATTCTATGTAGTCCTCAGTTTCAGCCTTTTTTGCAACGGCATTTATTCCCGAAAGCCTCATAGTATCTACAGCTTTTGCAATTGTATTTACAAATATACGCACATCGCGGACAATGAACTTTTTGTCCTGGGTTGCGGTAGTTGTAACAGTGGTACGACACAGAAGTTTTACAACCTCATCCTCTGTATCCTTGGCACTGAGATTCTCCGCTACAATCTTGCTGAGCATTTCTTTGCGAACTTCTTCGTCATCAATTCTGAGAAGCGCCCTTGCGTGACGCTCAGAGAGTCCTGCCTGTAAAATCCAGTCCTGCTCTTCCATTGAGAGTTTCAGAAGTCGCATTTTATTGGCAATTGTAGATTGCTTTCTACCAAGGCGAATTGCCGCATCCTCCTGAGTAAGACCATATTTTCGTATTAGTCTGCTTATTCCTCTTGCTTCTTCAAACATATTAAGGTCTGCCCTCTGTATATTTTCAAGCAGAGCAAAGATTGCCGACTCTTTGTCGGTACATTTAATCAGTACGCAGGGGACTTTTGTTAGTCCTGCAAGAACAGCTGCTCTGAGCCTACGCTCACCTGCCACAAGTTCATATTCTGTAGCACTCAATTTTCTAACTGTCAGAGGCTGTAGTATACCGTTTGTGGAGATTGATTGAGATAGTAGTCTCAAGTCATCCTCGTCAAAGGACTTTCTGGGCTGTGTTTTGTTAGGACGGATTTGTATGGTAGGTATCTCAAGAACTCTGTTCTCTTCTCTTGATAAGAATTTCATTTTCGCACCGCCTGTCTGTGTTGTTCCCTTGACTGTGACTATATTTTAGCACAAGCATCCATAAATTACCTGTCGTTATTTGCAAAAGTTTTTTCTAAGTTTTAGTTGTAAAGAACCTGAAAATGTCGAGATAATAAACAAGACACCCCTTTTTATAAGAGGTGTCTTAAAAATTATAAAGGCTGTTTTTTGATTTTAGAGTTATGTCTTGGATACTTTGCAGGTGTGGGGGACATTTTTTCAATTGTAATCAATGTTCTGTTGCTTTCATCAGATAATGTATATTCCTGAGAAACTTTTACAGTACCGCCTAGAATTTTCAGAGCATTTGCTGCTTCAAGTGATTCTTCACCTGCAGCAGGGCCTTTCATTGCAATGAACACTCCGCCTTTTTTTACATAAGGGAGACAATATTCAGCCAGTACATTGAGCCTTGCAACGGCGCGAGAAGTAGCAATATCAAATTTTTCTCTGTACTTTTTGTCCTGAGCACCTTCTTCAGCGCGACTGTGAACTACCTCTGCTTTTAAATTCAATTTATCAAGTACATCTTGCAGAAACACAAGTCTTTTGTTAAGTCCATCTAGCAAGGTGAGTTTTATGTGGTCTTGCAATAAGCAGGGGTAAACCGGGAAATCCTGCACCTGTGCCTACATCGATTATCTTTGCTCCCTCTTTAATCTGACACTTTGACAGCAGATATAGGCTGTCGCAGAAATGTTTTACAATTACCTCATATTCTTCAGTAATTGCTGTCAGATTCATTCGAGTATTGTAATCCACAAGCATCTGATAGTATACAAAAAAACGCTCCAGAGCAGTATCATCCAGTTCAATTCCAATAGATTTTGCTTCCTTATAGAGAGTTTCTTTAAAATTCATTACTGCTCACCACCGTTTCTTCTGTTGTTTCTTGTAAGCCAGATAATCAGGACACTTACATCTGCAGGGGATACACCTGAGATTCGACTTGCCTGTGCAATATTTCTGGGACGGATTTTGTTGAGTTTTTCCTGTGCTTCAAGTCTGAGACCTGTGATTTCTCTATAATCAATGTCAGAGGGCAACTCTCGCTCCTGCATACGGTGCATCTGCTCAACTCTGTCCATCTGTTTTTTGATATATCCTGCGTATTTAACTTCAATCTCCACCTGCTCAAATACACTTCTATGCAGTTCAGGTCTGGTAATATCAATATCTTTCAAATCAGCATAACTAATCTGAGGGCGTTTAAGCAAATCGCTGAGTTTCACACCTGTGGTGACAGGTGATGTTTCACGTGAAACAAGAATCTCGTTAAGTTTATCACTGGGAGGAATTGTTATACTCTGAACTCTTTCAAGTTCTTTTTCAATTTCTTCCTGCTTTTTGAGGAAGCGTTCCCATCTCTCATCAGTAACTAGTCCGATTTTTCTACCCATGGGGGTAAGTCTCTTATCAGCATTATCCTGTCTCAGCACAAGTCTGTACTCGCTACGGGATGTCATCATTCTGTACGGCTCGTTAGCACCTTTAGTAATAAGGTCATCGATAAGTGTGCCGATGTATGAACCTGAACGCTCAAGAATGAAAGGTTCTTCACCTTTTACAGCAAGGGCCGCATTGATACCAGCTACAAGTCCTTGGGCGGCGGCTTCTTCGTAACCGCTGCTGCCGTTGAACTGTCCTGCACCATAAAGTCCGGGGAAATCCTTGAACTGTAATGTAGCATCAAGGGATAGGGGATCTACACAATCGTATTCGATAGCATAAGCAGGACGCATTACAACTGCATTCTCAAGTCCTTTGATTGTATGATAGAACTTGAGCTGTACTTCTTCAGGAAGTGAAGATGACATACCCTGCAGATACATTTCTTCTGTGTTCTCACCACAAGGTTCAATGAAAAGCTGGTGTCTTTCTTTATCAGCAAATCGCATTATCTTATCCTCAAGGCTTGGGCAATAACGAGGACCAACACCCTCAATCATACCGCCATAAAGGGGACTGCGATGAATATTATCCAGGATAATCTGTTTTGTTCTTTCATTTGTCCAACTGATATGGCATACAACTTTATTCTCGCCAAGTTCATCAGTTTCAAAGGAGAAAGGCTCGGGGGGTTCATCGCCGCATTGAACATCAAGTTCTGAGAAATCAATACTTGAACGGAGAACCCGAGCAGGAGTACCTGTCTTGAATCTTCTGATAGAAAGTCCTAAATCACGAAGACTTTTTCCGAATCTTGTAGCGGCAAATGTACCATCAGGACCGCCCTCATAACTGACTTCACCAACAAAGATTCTACCGCCTAAGTATGTACCTGTAGCAATAATTACTTTTTTGAAGGAGAACACAGCACCCATCTGAGTTGTCAAGTTCCAAGGATAATCCTTGTCGTCTGTTCTTTCAATATCAGTAATTTCTGCCTGTCTTAGTTCAAGATTATCAGTAAGCTCAAGTTTATGCTTCATAATTGCGGCATACTTAAGCCTGTCTATCTGACCGCGGAGAGAATGCACAGCAGGACCTTTGCCACGATTGAGCATTCTCATCTGGAGAAAAGACTCATCTGCAGTTTTTCCCATCTCACCGCCTAAGGCATCAATTTCTCTTACAAGGTGTCCTTTTGCTGTACCTCCGATAGAAGGATTGCAAGGGCAGTTTCCTACCGCATCCATATTAATTGTAAAAATTGCAGTTTTAGAGCCTAGTCTTGCGGCGGCAAGTGCGGCCTCGATTCCTGCGTGACCTGCACCAATAACTGCTACATCATATTTACCTGCCTGATATGTCTGCATATATCATACCTCTTTTGTTTCACGTGAAACTTTTTAATAGGGGATAATCTCAATTATTTTCCGACACAGAAACTATGGAACACATCGTCCACAACTGCGTCTGATACATTTTCTCCTGTAAGCTGCAGGAGTGCCTCGATTGCATCTTCAATACAAACTGTAACTGCATCGAAGGAGAAACCCATACTCAAAGTGTTTTGTGCTTCACAGATTGAGTCTAAAGCATTCTGTGCGGCGGCACGCTGTCTTTCTCCTGAGAGAATACCTGCACATGGGTCAAAATCTTTTGTACCGGATACCTGTGCAATAGCCTCTGTCAGTTCTTCTTTTCCATCACCGTTGATAGCGCTTATATAAACAATATGATTTATTTTCTTACTAATTATATTTATATCCAACTTTCTTTCCAGATCTGTTTTATTAATAATGGCAATTGAAGGAACACCATCAAGGCTATCAATAAGTTTAATATCCTCATCAGTAAGTTCCTGACTGCTATCAAAAACAGCAAGTACAAGTGCGCAGGAAGAAAGTCTTTCTTTAGTTCTGTCCACACCGATTTTTTCAACTATATTATCGGTTTCACGGATACCTGCAGTATCACACAAACGGAGAGTCACATCTCCTACAATAACCGTTTCTTCAACCACATCTCTGGTAGTACCGGGAATTTCTGTAACAATACTCTTGTCAAAACCTGAAAGCAGATTCATAAGAGTGGATTTGCCCACATTAGGTCTGCCAGCAATAACAGTATCAATTCCGTGAATGATAGCCTGTCCTGCCTCATATTCATCAAGAAGTTTTTCGGTTTTCTTCTTTGCTCTTGTAAGTGTTTCATCAATTGCGCTGTCTGTTACTTCAGGAATATCCTCTTCAGGATAATCCGCCCATGCACAAAGATGGGCCGCAAGAGAAACAAGATCACTTTTTATATCATCAATTCTATTTCTGAGTGCTCCTGTGCGGGTGCTGACAGCTGCCCTTGCAGCCTGTTTACTCTGAGCAGAAATAATATCCATAACAGCCTGTGCTTCACTCAAATCCATCTTGCCGTTAAGAAACGCTCTCTTTGTAAACTCCCCAGGTTCTGCCATAATTGCACCGTTTTCAAGTACAGTCCGAAGCACAGCTCTTGTAACATAAAGACCGCCATGGCAACAAAGTTCAACTACATTTTCTCCTGTGAAACTTCTGGGGGCACGATATAACACAGCCACAACCTCATCAAGCATTTCTCCTGTATTATCTACAACTTTACCGTAAGAAGCACGATAACCTTCCATTTCAGACAAAGTTTTACCGCTGACAGATACAAAAACTCTGTCAGCAACTGTTATAGCATCTTCTCCAGATATTCTGATGATACCAATACCGCCTTGTCCTTGTGCGGTACTGATAGCAGCAATTGTACTTTCTTTCATAAAAATCACCAGCCTGTAAAACTTGTACTGAAAATATAAATTATTAATAACAAAAACAAAACAGGGCAGCTATTGCCGCCCTGCTAAGTGTCGGCGACTTTTACGCCGTTTGATTATTTGTCAATTCTGCCGTAAAGAGCAGCACCCTCGCCCTCATTGATAGGAGCGCGTCTGGGTGAATCTTCAGAGTTGGAAGCAGCATCATAACTACGTCTGGGACGTCTGTCATAACCACCCTTACCTCTGCCTCTGCCGCCACGATTGTTGCGGGGAGCCTTGGGGTCAGGACCAATTACAACATGTCTGTTCATATTCTCGCCTTCGCTCCAGGAGATAGCACCCTGAACCTTCTGAACAGCAGTGTGGATGATTCTTCTCTCATAAGGATTCATAGGCTCAAGACTAGTCTTGTAACCTGTTTTAACTGCCTTGTAAGCAAGTTTTCTGCCGAGACCTTCAAGAGTCTTTTCTCTCTTTTCACGGTAGTCACCTGTGTTGATTGTAACCTTATAATAAGAATTCTCAACATGGTTTGCAACAAGACCTGTAAGATACTGGAGAGCATCAAGAGTCTCACCGCGTCTGCCGATAACGGAACCTACATCTTCACCCTCAAGGTCGATGATAACTCCGCCTTCTTCAACTTCTTTAGATGTGAGGGTAATACCCTCAAGTCCCATTGCGTCAAGAACATCTTTAAGAAAGTCCTCTGCTACATCAGCAGGGGATGCTTTGATAAAAGCTCTTACCTTGGCAGGACAACCGCCAAATAAACCGAAAACCTTTTTCTCAGCTCTCTGGATAATTTCAAATTCAGCTTCGTAAGTCTCAACACCAAGCTGTCTGCAAGCGTCTTCCTGTGCAGCAACCTCGGTATCACCTACGCCGATAGCTTCTCTAATCAAGATGTCACCTTCTTGTATTCTATTATGTTATAAAAAAGTAATTAATTTCTGTTTAACGTGTGACAATATACCTTATGATATTTAAATCAAAGGCGTCTTACTGTTGCTTCCTGCTTTTCAAGAAGTGCAACTCTGGCTGCCTCGCCACGAGCAACCATCATATCAGGTCCGAAGAAATAGTGGAGGACCAGAGACTGTACAAAACCAAGAACAGTAGAACAAATCCAATAGAAACCTACTGCTGCGGGTACAGTATAAGCCAGATAAGCAGAGAACAGAGGAAGCAGAAGAATCATAGCCTTCATACATCCCTGCTGTGCAGCACCATTGCCGTTGAGTTTTGTCATAATCATCTGAGATACAACAGATGTAGCAAAACAAAGCACAGGAATTAAAAGATACCATGAAAAACCAAGAGTGGAAGGTGTCTCAAGAAGATTGATTCCTGAGAAATTAAAAGATGCACAAAACTCTGTAATTTCAGGAATGGTAACTTTTGCGCCCTCAAAACAAGCCTGAATACTCTCAAAACTTGTAAAATACTTCATAATATCAATCTGACCGCCATACATAGCAGATGTGCTGATATTGAGACCGGGAATGGACACAAGAACATTCTTTGCATTCTCTACCATAGCCTTGTCCAAGTGAAGTGTATTTGTCAGAGGATATGCAACACTATAGAAAATACCAAGCATAATAAACATAGGAATGATTGATGTAAGACAACCTCCGTAGGGGCTTACGCCTTCTTTTTCATATAGTTTCTGGGTTTCTTCCTGAAGTTTTTCTCTGTTATTAGCGTACTTTTCGCGAAGTGCATTCATCTTAGCTTGCATTCTGGCGTTACCTGCCATGGTCTTCTGTTGTTTAACAGAAGAGGGGAACATTATAATCTTCGCGATGATTGTAAAGATGAAGATAGCAAGTGCATAGTTATGAACTAACTGGTAAGCAAACCAGAGTACATAACCAAAAATGCTTCCGATAAAATCCATATACTTAACCTTTCTTTCATCTCTTTTGTTTTTTCTGCGGGACGGGGTCATACCCGCCTTTGGAGAAGGGGTTGCACCGCAGTATTCTCCATATAGTAAGAGCAGAGCCCTTTAATACTCCGAAACGTTCAATTGCTTCATATCCGTACTGCGAACAAGTGGGATAATACTTGCAAGCAGGAGGTGTACGTGGAGAAATCTTTGTCTGATAAAAGCGTATTAACTTAAGAAGAAATTTTTTCATACTTAATCCCCCAGCAGTTTTGCATCCATAAGATGCTTTTTCATACTGCAGAGAATATCCGTACTCTTTCTGTAGGGTGTTTTACCCCTTGCAACAAATACTATGTCGTATCCGGGACGCAAGGAACCCTTAAGCTGTGAAAAGGCAGCTCTGATAATACGCCTGGAGCGGTTACGCTCCACAGCCTTTCCGATCTTTTTGCCTGTGGTGATTCCGATACGCAGGTTATTAGTATTATTTTTTACGATGTAAGTAACCAGGTCAGGTGAGACATACGACCGACCGCGGCTATATGCTCGCCTGAACTCCCTGTTTTCTTTTAAAGTGATAGTATCACTCATTCAAACCACCTGATTTACTGTGTGGGTAAAAGTCGGATTCCGACTGATAAAAAGAAAGACCACATATAACGTGGTCCTCACTTTTAGTTAGCCAAGAACTATCTTTAATTAGTAAGAAAGTCTCTTTCTGCCTTTTGCTCTTCTACGAGCAAGAACCTT
>SVPX01000095.1 GCA_015065665.1 Oscillospiraceae bacterium
CGCAGAGGTAACGGCTCCGGCAGAAAATAAAAATATAATACAAAACTCAAAGGAGGTACCCGTATGAAGATTACCTATGTTGCACGCAAAGTTACTTTGAGAGATAATTTCAAAGAGCGAGTTGAACGCAAACTCCAGAAGTTTGAAAAGATTTTTTCTCCTTCCGCCGAGGCAACAGTTGTTGTAACCCTTGAGAAGAACCGCCAGACAGTTGAGGTTACTATCAAGGATAATTCTATGGTATATCGTGCTGAGTCTACAATGCCTGAGATGAACGATGCCCTCGATAAAGTAGCAGATATTCTCTCTCGTCAACTCAGAAAGCATAAAACCCGACTTTCCAAGCGTCTCAGAACGGGCTCTATTGAGGATCTTTTTACAGAATCTGATTTGCAGGATGAGCCTACAATGGAAGATGAAATTTCCGTAGTCCGCAAAAAGCAGATACCCCTTAAACCTATTTCTGTTGAAGAAGCAATTCTTCAGATGGAAATGACCAACCACAAGTTCTATATGTTCACAAATGCCGATACGGGTGAAACCAATGTGGTTTATATCCGCGATGACGGAGCATACGGACTGCTAGAACCTGCAACAGCAGGCTGATTTTTAACATAACCAAATTCAGGGCGGGGGATAAACCTCCGCCTGTTCTTTTGTAAGAGGTAACAATGAATAAACTGACATTTTATGCCCCTTGTCACTTCGGTGTTGAGGGCGTTGTTGCAAATGAACTTCGATTTATGGATATTCAGGGTGTAAATGCCCAGACCGGCAGAGTGCTTTTTGAGGGCGGATGGGACACCTTGATCCGCGCCAACCTCTGCTCTCGCAGTGCTGAGCGTATTGGTATACTCTTGGGTGAGTTTGTTGCAACAAGTTTTGAGGAACTTTTCAATAGTGTTTATAAACTTCCCTTTGAGGAATTTATTTATAAGGATGATGCTTTCCCTGTAAAGGGCAGTTGCCTTGACTCAAAACTTATGAGCGTTTCCGATTGTCAGAAGATTGTGAAGAAAGCAGTTGCTAAAAGACTTGGCGAAAAATACAATACACCCTGGCTTTCAGAAACAGGGTCTCTACATCAGATTCAGTTTTTGATCCGTAAGGACAGAGTCAGCATTATCCTTGATACCTCAGGTGTACCTCTTCATAAACGAGGTTACCGCAAAGAGGCTAACGATGCCCCAATAAGCGAGACTCTGGCCGCCACAATGGCTGATCTCAGTCGTGTCCGCAAGGACCATTTTGTTGTTGACCCTATGTGCGGAAGCGGTACTGTGGTTATCGAGTCTGCTCTCAAGGCTCTCAACATCGCTCCCGGTATCAACAGAACATTCTCCTGTGAAAACTGGGATTGTATCCCTAAGAATATCTGGATTACCGAAAGAGAAAGAGCTGTAAGCCTTGAAAGAAGAGATGCAGATTTCTTTGGTATAGGCAGCGATATTGACCCTAAGGCTCTCGCACTTGCCAGAATGAATGCTGAAAAAGCAGGAGTTGCCGACAGAGTCGAATTTATAAGCCGTGACCTTAAAGACTTTTTACCCGAAAGGGAGAGGGGTACACTTATTACAAATCCTCCCTACGGTGAGCGTATGCTTTCTATCAAGGATGCAGAAGCAATCTATCGTACAATGGGCAGAGTCTTTGAGCGTAAGCAGGGTTGGAGCTATGGTATAATAACTCCCGATGATGATTTTGAAAAATGTTTTGGCAGACGTGCCGACAAACGCCGTAAACTTTACAACGGTATGCTTCAGTGCCAATTTTATATGTACTACACATAATGCTATTTTTGCATTTTGTTTCATATAATTAATAAGCAGGTATACGCAGTATGTGTGTACATAAAAGGAGTAGTAATATGACAAGGATTTCTAAATCAAACAGAATACTTTCAGCAATTATGGCGGTGTTTCTTGTGCTATCTCTTTGTGCCTGTGCTTCTGATGGTATAACCGAGACAGAGCCTGTGACCACTGCACCTCCTGCCAAGTATTCAATCGGTGTAATCCAGAGTTACGATGATGCTAATTCAGAGCATACCTATCAGGGATTTTCTTCTGCTTTCAGAGATAAAGGCTATCATCAGACAGAATTCCACACTATGTCTGTGGTAAACTGTAAGGGCGATAAAACCAAATGCAAAGAAGCAGCAGAGCGTTATGTTTCCGAAGGGGTTAATCTGATTTTTGCAATCGGTGAGCCTGCCGCTGTTGCTGCAGTAAAGGCAACCAAAACAATCCCTGTTGTTTTCACAGGTGTTAAAGACCCCATTGAAGCAGGACTCCTCAAATCCTGCGAAACTCCAGATAAAAACGCTACAGGTGTTTCCGACCTTACTCCTGTATTTGAGCAACTTGCTTTCCTCAAGGAACTTTTCCCCGAAGCAAAGAAAGTATCTTCAGTCCATAAATCAACTGATGAAAATTCAATTCTCATTTCAACTTTAGCTCAGAGTGCCGCGGAATCTCTTGAACTTGAGTACTCTCCTTTTACAGCAGGTAGCAAGGAACAACTAGATTCCTGCCTTGAGAATGCTCTTGAGGATGCAGATGTTCTCTTCCTTATTGATGATAAACTTACAAGAGAAAATGTGAGTAAGATAATCAAAGAGGCAAATAAAAAGAAGGTTCCCGTAGTTTCTTCCTCTGAGGCACTTCTTTCTTCAGGTTGCCTTGCAACAAGTGTTCCCGATTATACGGATATGGGTTACAATGCAGGTGAACTTGCTCTCATCCTCATCAAGGATCTCCGTAGTGTTTCTGAACTTTCTGTTGAGTATCCCAAAGTATGCGTTAATAAAATCAATCCCAAGGTTGCAGAAGTTTACGGAATAAATACAGACACCCTTGAAAATGTAGTAGCAATCAAGAATTGATTATGTTCTTCACAGACTGTTAACATAAAATTAATCATAGGATTTCAAAATTCACTTGATTTTTTACAAAAAATGGTATAGTATATTATTAGCACTCCAATGTTGCGAGTGCTAATTTTTCGACAAATTTTATTAGGAGGATATATATGACTATCAGACCTTTACTCGACAAAGTAGTTTTAAAAGTAGATGATGCAGTTGAGACAACTGCAAGTGGCATTGTTCTTTCCAGTGCTGCTCAGGAGAAACCCCAGTTTGCAAATGTTATTGCAGTTGGTCCCGGTGGCAGAATTGATGGAGAAGAAGTTACAATGTATGTAAAAGTTGGCGATAAGGTTATCACCAGCCAGTATTGTGGCACAAAGGTAAAAATCGAGGGCGAGGAGTACACAATTGTACGCCAGTCCGATATTCTTGCTCTGGTAGAGTAATTAACTTATTCAGGAGGTATATAATATGGCAAAGCAGATTATTTACGGCGAGGAAGCCCGTAAAGCATTAAAGAGCGGTATCGATAAACTTGCTGATACCGTTAAGATTACATTAGGTCCCAAGGGCAGAAATGTTGTTCTTGATAAAAAATTTGGCGCACCCCTTATTACAAATGACGGTGTAACTATTGCAAAAGAAATCGAGCTTGAGGACGCTTTCGAGAATATGGGCGCTCAGCTTGTAAAGGAAGTTTCCATCAAAACAAATGATGCAGCTGGTGACGGTACAACTACCGCTACACTTCTTGCTCAGGCTCTCATTCGCGAGGGTATGAAGAATGTTACTGCAGGTGCAAACCCCATGATTCTCAAGAGAGGTATCGACAAGGCAGTTGCCAAGGCAGTTGAAACTATTGTTTCCAACAGCGTACAGGTTAAGGGTTCAGAGGATATTGCTCGTGTTGCTACAATTTCTTCTGCTAACGAAGCAATCGGCGACCTTATTGCAGACGCTATGGAAAAGATTACTCAGGATGGTGTTATCACTATCGAAGAATCCAAAACAGGCGAGACATACAGCGAAGTTGTCAAGGGTATGATGTTTGACCGCGGTTATATCGCACCCTATATGGTAACAGACTCCGACAAGATGGAAGCTGTGCTTGACGATGCTCTCATCCTTATCACAGATAAGAAGATTTCCAACACACAGGAGATTCTCCCTCTTCTTGAGCAGATTGTTCAGTCCGGCAGAAAGCTCCTTATTATTGCAGAGGATGTAGAGGGTGAGGCTCTCACAACTCTCGTACTCAATAAACTCCGTGGCACATTTACTTGCGTTGCTGTTAAGGCTCCCGGTTTTGGCGATAGACGTAAAGAAATGCTCCAGG
>SVPX01000014.1 GCA_015065665.1 Oscillospiraceae bacterium
GATAAGGTGCACCGTCTTGAAACAATCGTAAAAATCGTTTCAGGTATGGATGAAGAAACTCTTGAAGAAGTTGCAAAGGTTTACGAGCTTGTTGTTGAAGCAGGTGTTCACAGAGCAGAGAGCATCAAGGTTGCAGAGGCTGCAAAGGTTATCGAGAACTCCCAGCGTGATATTAACATCGCATTTATGAACGAACTCTCCATTATCTTCAATAAAATGGGCATCGACACAAAGGCTGTACTTGAAGCCGCAGGTACAAAGTGGAACTTTCTCAAGTTTTTCCCCGGACTTGTTGGCGGTCACTGCATTGGTGTTGACCCCTACTATCTTACATATAAGGCTGAGCAGATGGGTTATCACTCACAGATTATCCTCTCGGGCAGACGCATCAACGATGATATGGGCAAATATGTTGTTGAGTCCCTTGTAAAGAAACTGATTCAGGCTGATATCAATGTAAAGTCTGCTAAGATTGGTATTCTGGGCTTTACATTCAAAGAAAACTGTCCCGACACAAGAAACACAAGAATTATTGATATAGTAAACGAACTTAAAGAATACGGCATCACTCCCGTTATTGCAGACCCTGTTGCTGACAAGGCTGAGGCAAAGCACGAATACGGTATGGAGTTTGCCGATATATCTGATGTTAAAAATATGGATGCAATCATCCTCGCAGTTGCTCACGAGGAATTCTCCACCCTCACAATTGAGGATATGGACAAGTTCTACTCAGGTGAGCATACAAAGGTACTCCTTGATATCAAGGGACTTCTGAACCGCAAGGAATTTGAAAACGCAGGCTACATCTACTGGAGACTGTGATAAAAGCACTTTTATAGGTGATATATATGCTCAAAGATATACTTGATAAAAAACCCCATATTCAGAAACATCTTTTTGAGAAGGGTTATCTAATAACCGACACAGAAATAGAAAACACAGATGAATATCCCTTTTACGGCAACTGGACAAAAACTCCTGTAGGTAGTTTTTATTTTTGGATATACAAAGGCGTAAACCTATTCACCTGCCCTTCTGAGTGTGGCACAGTTTTCCTTATAGGTCACGCATATAATCCTTACACTATGGATTATGACGAGAATGTTATCCTCAAGAAAATAGCTGAGGCTTATCATAAGCAAAAGCATCTTGATATCATAAATGAACTTACAGGTGTGTTTATTGCAGGCATTGTAAAATCAGATGGTATTGAGTTTTTGCTTGACGCTTCGGGTATGCAGTATGGCTGCTACGGTACGATAGAAGGTAAAACATATATTGCCTCTCATATGCGTCTTGTGGGCGATATCTGTAATCTTAAAACCACCCCTTATGTAGACCGACTTATAAATTATAAGTGGTATCACTTTATGATGGGCAACTATCTGCCCGGTGACATTACTTGTTACAGTGAACTTAAAAGAGTTATTCCCAACACATATGTGACATTTTCTAAGGGCGAATATTCCGTTACAAGATTCTATCCCTCAAAAAATATCCAGATGTGCAAAACAGATGAAGAGTATGCTCAGGTAATCCAAGAAGCTGCCCGAATCCTCCATAACAATATGAAGCTTATTCCTATGAAATGGGATAATCCCTCAATATCCTTGACAGGTGGAATCGATAGCAACACAACCTTTGCCGCAACTAACGGATGCTATGATAAGTACACTAGTTTCAGCTATGTTGCTATGGACAGAGAAGCAGTTGACGCGCAAAAGGCAAAAGAAATCAGCACTCATTTCAATGTAGCGCACAAAACATACAATGTTCCTTCTAACAACGAGGACATCCCGGACTTTGATGTATATAAACTCGTATTTGACTATAACCAGGGTGACATAGGCAAATCCAAAGATGATGATGCCAGAAAGAAAATAACCCTCATACACAGCGATGTATGTGATGTAGAAGTCAAGTCCTGGATATCAGAAACCATCCGAGCTTATGCCTACAAGTACTTTGGCAGAAAGAAATTCCCAAAGAACCTGAAGGCAAGAAATTACACATCCCTATACAAAATCTTTTTTATGAACAGGAAACTTGTATGGGAAACTGACAAGTACTTTAAAGAATATTTTAGAAATACACAGTTAAAAGAACATCTCTACAATTACGATGAAAGTGATTTCTTTGTGTGGGAACTTATGCACGGAGGCAAATGCGGACTTAACATTGGAGTTATGAAATCATGCTTTGATATTACCATTCCCTACAACAACAGAAATCTTCTCGATTTACTGCTCAGAGTTCCCCTTGAATACAGAATATCAGATAAACATCATATGGATCTGAAAAAACTTATGAACAAAGAGCTTTACGATATGAACATCCGTGTAGTAAATCTTAATGAAACATCTGCAAGAAAAAAATTAGCAAACATCTACTATACCATCAACTCTTTCCTGCCATTTTAAATAGGAGGCATACACAATGGGTTACAAGCATCTTAAATTCCCCGAGAATTCTACATTTCTCGTTACAGGCGGAGCAGGCTTTATCGGCTCCAATCTGTGTCAGGCTATACTTGAAATGGGTTACAAGGTACGCTGCCTTGATAACCTTTCCACAGGCAAAAAGTCCAATATGGATGAGTTTGCTGACAATCCCGATTTCACATTCATTGAGGGGGACATCCGCGACCTCGACACTTGTGTGAAGGCTTGTGAGGGTGTAGACTTCGTACTCAATCAGGCTGCATGGGGCTCTGTACCCCGTTCCATTGAAATGCCTCTTCTGTACGAAGACATCAACATCGGCGGTACCCTCAATATGATGGAAGCCGCAAGAAGATGCGGTGTAAAAAAATTCGTGTATGCATCATCATCTTCTGTTTATGGTGATGAGCCTAATCTCCCCAAAAAGGAAGGCAGAGAGGGTAACCTCCTCTCCCCTTATGCTCTTACAAAGAGAGTTGACGAGGAATACGGAAAACTCTACAAGAAACTCTACGGACTTGACACCTACGGTATGCGTTACTTCAATGTATTCGGCAGACGTCAGGACCCCGATGGTGCTTATGCAGCAGTTATCCCCAAGTTTATCAAACAACTTTTAAATGGTGAAGTTCCCACTATCAATGGTGACGGCAAGCAATCCCGTGACTTCACATATGTTGAGAATGTAATTGAGGCAAATCTTAAGGCTTGTCTTGCTCCCTCAGAGGCTGCAGGCGAGGCATTCAATGTAGCCTACGGCGGCAGAGAATTCCTCATTGATATTTACTACGGTCTTACAAAAGCTCTGGGCAAAGAGGGTATTGAGCCTAACTTCGGCCCCGACAGGAAGGGAGATATCAAGCACTCAAACGCAGATATCTCAAAAGCAAAGGAGCTTCTGGGTTACGACCCCGATTACAGCTTCGAAAAAGGCATTGCCCTTGCAATACAGTGGTATAAGGAGAATTTATAATGTTTCAAAAGATAAAAAAAATACTGCTTGTATACAGAAGCAAGTTCAGAACATTCGGGCTTATATACAGTTTCCTCAGAAGTGCTTTTACTAATGCATCCGTTATTATCCCGGACCGTTCTTATGCTAAATGGTTTTATAAGTTATACACAAAAAAGAAACTGAACTTGGACAATCCCACGCTAACCAACGAAAAAATGTGGTGGCTTAAATTAAACAACAAAAATCCCCTTATGACAATTTGCTCTGACAAGCACCTTGCTCGCGGATATGTTGAAGAATGTGGTTATAGTGAAATTCTGATTCCTCAGATTGCCGTCTTTGATAATGTAGACGATATTGATTTTTCAAAATTTGATATACCAGTTATTTTAAAGAACAACAACAATTCGGGAAGTTTTGTTTTTTATTCTCCCGATGATATCAACTTCAATGAAAAATCAGCAAAAAGAACTCTGAAAAGAGGATTAAAAGAAAAATACTATCTTGTATCCCGCGAATGGAACTACAAGCACATCCCCCCTAGAATCGTTGTTGAAGAAGTTATTAAAACCCCCAATAACGAGCCTCTCAGGGATTACAGATTTTTCTGTTTTGACGGCGAACCAAAAATCCTTATGATGGATGTTGGAGTTCTTAATGATGAAGGCGAATACCAGACAAATTATCCGAGAAATATGTACGATATGGATTTCAATCTACTTCCTATACATTGGGGTAGAGAACCCTACAATGGTCATGTTGACAAGCCTGAAAACCTTGATAAAATGATTGAAATTTCTCGCAAATTATCCCAGCCATTCCCTTTCTGCAGAGTGGATTTGTACAATATTGAGGGCAAAATCTACTTTGGAGAAATAACCTTTTATCATGGTGGTTGTTGCCAGAATATTGAACCTGAAGAATGGGATAGAAAAATTGCAAGTTGGATAGATTTAAACAGCGATAAGATTATCAATATAGAAGAAAATATTCGATAAAATCAAACATTATATTTAAATTGTAAAGGAGGTAGTTCTTATGCAGGTTTTGGTAATGACAGTAGTTATAGTAGGCTTGTTTGCCTTTATGGCAAATACCCAGTATAAACAAGCATATGCCAAAAACCCTGTAACAGGCAAAGAAGGTTCCGGCAACCTGACCTCCTACTTTATGTTTGTTTTTATCTGTGCTGCAATTCTTTCTTCCGTTGCGGGTTTACGATATTATGTAGGCACCGACTATCCCGGATACTATTTGAACTATCCGTTATATGTAAAAGAATGGAGAGTCCGAATCGAAAACTGGGATGAACCCGGAATTGGCATTATTGCAAAAATTGTGAGTTGGTTTTCTTCTGATGGTGCGGCATTTATCTTTGCTTGTGCGGTTCTGACTGTATCCCTCTTTGTGTTTACCCTTGCAAAAAACACAAATGACTTTTTCTTTGTTGTTATGCTGTATGTATTTACCGGTTGCTGGAGTGGCTGCTTTAACGGAGTACGACAGTATCTTGCTGCAGCAATTCTTTTTGCAGGTCACAGACTGATCTATGAACGAAAGTTTATAAAGTTCTGTATCGTTGTTTTTCTGGCAGCATCGTTCCATGTTACCGCACTAATAATGCTACCAATCTATTTTATCATTACCCGCAAACTGGATATCAATAAAATCGTGCTTATTATGGTAAGCGGTATCGCTCTTATTTATTCATATGATATTATCTTTGATCTGGTAGGTGTAATCAAAGACAGCGATAGCGACATCGGAGACTCCACATATGCTACCAACAGTATCCATCCTCTGAGAGTTGTCATTTCTCTTGCGCCTATTCTGATGTATTTCTTCCTTGTGTTGCAGAAACGCTCTTTCTCAGGTGAAGAAAACTTCTATCTTGGATTTATCTTTGTATTTTCAGCAGTTACAATTGCCACAAAGAACAGCGCCTATCTGAACCGTGCTGGCATATATTTCACACCTTTTATTTCTCTGTCCCTTCTGCATCTTGTCAATAAATTTGACAAAAGCCAGAGGTTAATTATCAAGGCGGTCATTCTGATTCTGTATGCCATGGTATGGATATACATTGACGCATCAAAAACTGATTGGTATTGGATTTTTGACCGTTACGAACCCTATCACAACAAACATTTGTAAGTCAAGGAACAAGCACAAAACACTTTACAGCAAGAATAAAGGATATGTTTTTTATGAAATCTTCAAACACTAAACACAAGATAACATTCAAAGCAATTATCCTTTTTGTTCTTGCTGTTTTTATTTTGTCCTGCGCCATAGACCTTGTACTGAGCAACACTATTATCAAAGTTACAAACTACACTCTGGAAAGCACCAAGATTGACAAGCCTGTGAGACTTGTGATTATCACAGACCTGCACAGCAAGGAATTCGGCAAGGATAACGCAAGGCTTATAAAAAAAGTCGAAAATCAGAACCCCGACCTTATTCTCACAGTGGGCGACCTGATTGAAAGAAACAAGGATGCAAATGACAATCTCTTTTATCTTGAGCTCCTTATAGGAAAACTCTCAAATATTGCGCCTGTATACTCCTGCATAGGAAACCACGAGCGGGACAACGAGGACAGAAATAATATTGAAGATGTTATGAGGTCGGCAGGAGCAACCCTATTAAACCTTGATTATGAGAATGTAACTGTTAATGGCAACGATATCCTCTTTGGCGGTATCAGTTACTATCGCAGTTGGGACGAGGAGTCTAACGCATATCTGCAGGAATATACAGATAAGGGTAAGGATTGTTTCACTCTGCTACTTTGCCACCATCCTGAGCTTTATCTGTGGGGTATCGAGCAGTATCCTATCGACCTGACAATAAGCGGCCACACCCACGGCGGAATGATAAGACTCCCCTTTGTTGGCGCATTACACGCACCGGAGCAGGGGAAATTCCCCGAATATGCCGGTGGATTTTACGAAATGGAGTTGGGACATCTGGCTGTTTGCCGCGGTCTTGGATCTTCTCCCGAATATTTACCCAGGTTTCACAACCTGCCCGAAGTAATGGTGATTGATTTAATATGAAGAATTC
Organism: Oscillospiraceae bacterium; assembly: GCA_015065665.1. Taxonomy (GTDB): domain Bacteria; phylum Bacillota; class Clostridia; order Oscillospirales; family Acutalibacteraceae; genus Ruminococcoides. The sequence goes on from SVPX01000014.1 coordinate 6,469, forward strand.
TCCCCTTGAAATCGAGTACAAATTCCTTATACACTACCCCAATATAAAGACTCTTGAATCACAACCCCACTATAAATGTCAGGAAATCACCCAGCTTTATCTGATGGTACCCGAAGAGGAGGATAAAGTCCTCACCCGTTGCAGAATCCGTCAGATTAAAGATGGTGACAACATCACATACATCAAGACCTACAAAAAGAAAATCACAGATATGACCAGAGTGGAGATTGAATCCGAAATATCCCGGGATGAATTCAACAATCTCAGCAAGTATATAATTGAGGGACATTCTCCTCTCTCTAAGATACGTCATAGTTTCAATCTCAACGGATTCACCTATGAGGTGGATGTTTTTCCCTTCTGGAAGGACAGGGCTTTTCTTGAAATCGAGGTTGAGTCTGAGGATATAAAACCTCCTGTTCCCCCTTTCCTTTCTGTTGTGAGGGATGTAACTGCAGACCCGCGATATAGGAATTTTTCACTCTCCCATACCATAATCACAGAAAATCTTGAATAACACTTCAACTAAAAGCAAAAACTCCGCAAGGTGAGCAATCTCATCTTACGGAGTTGTTTTTATTTATCGGCGGGAGCCTATTCTTTCAAGAAATTCTTTTTTAGCCTGTGACACATCTGCATCTGTCTTAATAATTTTTCCCATATTTGAAATCTTACCTGTGAAGATTACCCTGCCCACATGACAAAGCCATGCACAGGGCAGAAGCAAAGGCTTACCCTCAAATTTAGGAAACATTCTGCACAGTTCGTGGGCTGAGGGGAATACTCTGTGCAAAATGTATCTGAACTTTGCACCCTTTTTACCCGATGCCATCTCACGACGCAAATCATCCCGGAGGATATCATCTATAGTCTGCTCTCCGAATACACCGCCGGAGAAAACAAAATCACACATATCTGAGTAGAGTTTGTCGTCCATAGGTACAACCCAGGCGGGAATCTCTGCATCAAACCACTTATTGCAAAGGTAAAGTACAGTATTAAGGAACTCCCCCAATCCGCAATGGTCAAGAGTATTACGGACAAAGTCAAGGTCAAGCTCCTGTGCAAACTTCTTGAGATAAAGCGCAATGTCAAGATACATTCTCACACCTGCACCACTGCCGTAAACATGCTTCTCAAGATGGCAGATAAGGTAACTTAAGTGGAAGTTGTGATTGAATACATAGGTCTTACTTTGCCTCAGCACAGCATTCTCCCATATTTCAGTAAAAAACTCTGCAACTCTCAGGTTTGACATATTGAGGGCAGTATGAATCTCGTATCTTTCTCTGCCCCGCTTGAACGCATTTACAACGCCCTCGTCAGTAAGGGAATGCTCAAAACCATCTTCTGCCATAAACTTACGGATAGCAGGAACATCCTCTTTTTTCACGATAATATCCACATCACCGTATGTTCTCAGTGCTGCAACAGGATACGCCTCGCTGACAGTCATTCCCTTGAAAAGAATGTGAGGAATCTCCATCTTTGTCAGTTTATCGCACAATTTATTTGCAGAAGATTCTCTGCTGAGCATCTGCATCAAGGTGCGTTCGTACTCCTTCAGAAACAGTTTTTCTGTCTCCTTGTCCCAAAAGACATTTTGCTTACTCAGCATATATGCCACAACACCTGCAACCGAGTGCTGCTTTGAGAGAGAAAGCAACTGATGAGGATTTACTCCCTCTGTATTTAGTTTTGTTTCTGTGCCTGTGACAAAGCACCTAAGCACATCAATCAGGAATTTCTCTGTATTATTCAAAACTTGTCTCCCGCGGAATTAATTTCCGACTTAATAAAATTTATAGCATCAAACTTCCAGGAAAAAAGTATCGGGATGCTGTGGGTCGAAGGCTTCACTTGCCCACATAAAGGTCACCATATCGGTGTCACCTAAATTCTCTATGTTATGAGTGTATCCTGTGGGGATATCCACAACCTCCATTTTATCACCGCTGACAAAGTACTCAATAACCTCATCTGTATGGATATTACGGAAGCGGATTACACCTGTACCAGACACCACGCAGAATTTTTCGTTCTTTGTATGGTGCCAATGATTTCCCTTTGTAATATGAGGCTTTGAGATATTAACAGAAAACTGACCTCTGTCAGGTGTTCTGATTATCTCAGTAAAAGAGCCTCTGTAATCCCTGTGGGTATCAAGAGGATAAGAAAAATCATCCTTATCAAGATACGACAGATATGTAGCATAAAGTTTGCTGACAAAGGGATCTGTGAAGTCAGGCACCTGCAGTTTCTTTCTGTTTTCTCTGAAAGATACAAGTAAATCAGCAAGTCTCTGCAGACTTACCATATGCTCAGGCGACACCACACAAAAACCATCTTTATCCTTGTTTGCAATGCCACACACACACATCAGCAGAGTGCGTACCACATCATCTATATACACAAGTCGGATTTCTTTTTCCGGTGCATCAATTCTGATGGGCAGATTATTTGCAATATTGTGGCAGAATGTAGCAACTACGCTGTTGTAGTTTGGTCTGCACCACTTGCCGAAGATTCCCGGAAAGCGGAAAATGTAAACCTGAGCCCCTGTATCTCCACTATATTCTCTCAGCATCTCTTCAGCACAGCGTTTGCTCTCTCCATAAGGATTGTCAAGTTCAGCCTGTGTTGATGAGCTGAGTGCTACGGGGCAAGTGTTTCCCTGCTCCTTAAGATAATCAAGCACAAGCTGGAGAGCATCCACATTGCCCTGGGTAAACTCCGAAAGTGTCTCAGGTCTGTTGACTCCTGCAAGGTGAAACACAAAATCACAATCACTTAAATAACTCTTCAGTGTTTCCTCGGATGTATCCACATCGGCACACAATACCTGCACACCTTTATCAATTCCTGCAAAAACACATTTACCCTCAGAGATATTCATAAGTTCTGCACATAAATTCTTACCAACAAAGCCCCTGGCTCCTGTTACAAGTATCTTCATACCTTATCCCACTCTCTGAGTTCATCCTGAATATATTTAAGTGAGAGGAGCTTTTCTTTAACCTGCTCAACAGAAAGAAGCTCCGTATTATCAGATGTAAACTCCTCAATTGTACCTCTTGTAACATCGCCCTTATCCAGATAAAGTTCGTAGTTAAGGTCACGCTTGTCTGCAGGTACGCGGTAGAAATCTCCCATATCCACAGCACAGGCACATTCCTCTGCTGTAAGGAGGGTTTCGTACTTTTTCTCTCCGTGACGGATACCGATAATCTTCTTTTGGGTATCCGGCACACCGAAGATTTCTGCCACAGCCTGAGCAAGAACTTCAACGGTACAGGCAGGCGCCTTCTGTACCAGTATATCACCGCTCTTGCCGTTTTCAAAGGCGAAAAGCACAAGGTCTACTGCTTCTTCAAGGCTCATAATAAATCTTGTCATATTGGGATCTGTAAGTGTTAAGGGAAGTCCCTGCTTAATCTGACTGATAAACAGAGGAATAACCGAACCTCGGGAGCACATAACGTTGCCGTAGCGTGTGCAACAGATTGTGGTTTTATCGGGAGATACGGTACGTGCCTTTGCAACTGTAACCTTCTCCATCATAGCCTTTGATGTACCCATAGCATTTACAGGGTAAGCAGCCTTATCTGTAGAAAGACAGATAACTTTCTTAACACCTGCAGCTATAGCAGCAGTAAGCACATTGTCTGTACCAATGATATTTGTCTTTACAGCTTCAATGGGAAAGAACTCGCAGGAGGGAACCTGCTTGAGAGCCGCCGCATGGAAAATATAATCAACGCCGTAAACTGCAGCGGAGATAGAATTAAGGTCTCTTACATTACCGATAAAAAACTTGATTTTATCGCTCTTGTATCTGTGACGCATTTCGTCCTGCTTCATCTCATCACGGGAAAAAATGCGGATTTCCTTAATATCTGTCTCAAGGAATCTCTCCAGCACAGCATTACCGAAGGAACCTGTGCCCCCTGTTATAAGTAAGGTTTTGTCTTTAAAAACTGACACTATAATTCACCTGACCTGTCTATGTAATATCTTTGATTTTAAAAAGCCAATCAATAGTTTGCGTTCCTTTGCATATACCAGAAGTGACACAGAAAAATGCAACACTAAAGAAACAAGGGTTGTAATAAAACCAACTAATATAAAATCTGTATATGAAAGGATTTTTATATTCAGCAAACTGTAAACTATCTGAAACGCCACTACCATTACTGCATTGATTAAATAAACAGAAAATGTTTTATAGGGTTTGCGTCCAAGAAGTTTTACATTGCCATATATCATTACATCAATAGTACGATAAGCCAAAGCGGCAACCGTACCTGCCAATACTCCGATTATGCCGAAGAAATAAACGAAAACCAAGGAAACCAACAAATTGATTACTGTCTCAATAATTGTCTGAGGCAGAGTTTCTTTTAATTTTCCTGCATAGTGTATGGTGGTCAGCATAGCAGTTCTGGTAAAGGTTAACATCTCAACAGCAGCAAAAAGCACCACCAGAACCACATCTGCATAAGGAATATCAAGACTATCGGTATATAGTTCCACAAATGGATACATCAATGCCAGAAACACAGAGTATACGGAAAATGAAATTGCCCCGTTGAAAACCTCTGTTGCATCAATATACCTGATAAACCTGTTTTTATCTGTATTATAAGTTTGTCCCAAAGCAAAAGACACGCTGTTAAAAGGTATATTCAGAACTCCTGTTAAATGTGATGTAACTAATTTATATAATGAATATACGCTTACAATTTCCAGTCCGCAGAAAACAGTCAGTATCAGAACATCTGTATTAAGGAACACAAAACCTGATATCTGGTGTACAAGAGCGGAGTTCCTTTGCTTAAGTGCCGAATAATCCGGCTCTGCTTTAAGATTAATCCATTTATATTTCTTCCGGAAATAGACGATAATAAACACAGCCTGTAACACTGAGAGAATAAATGTAGAAAAAACAACAACTACTACATTCAGTCCAAGGAGCAAAAGCACTATTTTGATTATGTTAGTTCCCACGGTTGTTGCCAATGTAAGATTAGTCAGTATGTAATTCTTTCCTTCAGCCTGCAGGAGTATCCTGTACTTGCCCTGAAAGAAAAACAAAATAACATTGGGCAATCCCGAAAACAAAACAACAAAGAAAACAGTAAAATAATCTATGCCTGAATCAGCTACTATCAGCGGATACACAGCGGATAAGGCAATAAGCGTCAGGAAATAATAAGTTCCTGTTTTTCTGTAACTTAAATTTACCGCAGATAAAATACTGTTTATTCTGTTATGATCGTTTATACTTACCGGCTGATACAAGGACTGCATTGCCACCGTCTGTATTCCGGCTTCAAACAAAGTAAGATATATTACCACCTGGTTCACAGAACTCAGCAAACCATTAACGGCGGAACCATAACTGACAATAGTAACCCTTGGAATTATCAGACCAAGTCCGATTGTAACAATCTGAGCCGCTAAAGAACAAATCAGATTAACCAATGATCTTTTTGTTCTGCTCATTTAATCAATCACCTTCAAACACATTTGGCTTCACTATCTGTTTTTATACCGCAGCTTCAAAACAGAATAAACCAACGGATAAAACTTCAGACTAATAAGTCTGGCAGTAATATACATACTTACTTTATTGAAAGCACCCATATTACCACAGAATATTTCGTCTGAGGATAAAGCCTTCATATATGATATACATTCTTTTTTCGTAGAAGTTCTGACAGCAAAAACCAATGTTCCCAGAAGATTCCTCACACGACCATCCTTATATATCTTTTCAGCAGCTTCGCTGCAGTCAAACCCTGAGGCAGTATTCATAACAGCTTCATACGCCTTGCAGGAATCCTCATACCAATTCTCTCTGAAACGGGAAAACAACGAGTCCTCATTATCCCGCATATAAAAATACATAACCTTGTCAGTTGTACGGATTTTTTCACAATGAGAGAGATACTCTGTTACAAAAACAGTATCTTCTCCCAAACTCATAGCAGGGTCAAACCGAATGTGATGCTTGTCTATTATATCTTTTCTGAACAGTTTAACGCAGGGACCATTCAGACAAATACGGGGGAATCTCTCAGATAAATAATCCTCCAGCAGGTCTTTGGTGCTTATGAGAGAGTCTTTCATAGAGAATTCGGTTTCGCCTGTTTCAGATATCATTTTCAAGGAACCAACAACCATATCAGCAGTATCAGTAACACAGTCCATCAGGTCAGAAAGCATGGTTTCTGAAATATAATCATCGCTGTCAACAAAAGTAATATAGTCGCCTGTTGCATTATCGATGCCAATATTTCTTGTATTGCTCACACCCTCGTTAACCCTGTGTATAACTGAAACTCTGCTGTCTGATTCAGCATATTTATCACACATCAGGGGAGAAGAATCTGAGGAACCGTCATCAATCAGAAGAAGCTGAAAATCCTTATAGTTCTGATTCAATATACTGCTGACACATCTGTCAAGATATTTCTGAGAATTGTATACAGGCACAATTACGCTAATCAAAATTCAAAGTTCACCTTCCCTGTTATAACTGAGTCAACAAACCCAGCAAATCATCAAAAAATTTCGCGTCCAGATTATCAATCACTTCTTTTCCGTTATAAGGTGACATAACATCTATCTGCTTGATTGCATCTGCTACTGACTCCGGTGTATCTTCGTTATAATAATATATATAATCATTTATATCCGATGTTTCTATTGCAGGAATCCGCACGCTTACAACTCTTAAACCATTGGCTATGTACACAAGCACCTTAGAAGGAAAAGAAGAATCGTTATATCTGCCCTGGGGAGTCTGGGTGCTGAGCCCTATATGACACTTACGTAAAAAAGAAAAATATTCTTCTCCCGACAGGCATCCATCATAGGTTACTTTACATTTGCCAATTTTGTTCACATCAGAAATTCTGTTCAGAACTGCAGTTGTCTGTTCCTCTGTTCCGAATCCCAGAATGTGCAGATGATAATTTTCACTAAGAAATCCAGCCGATGAAATTGCTGTATATACTCCACCCTTACGGGGGTCAAAGGTTCCGGCATAGACTATATGAATTTTATTATCGTCAAAGCCCTGGCTGCTATAATCAAAGGACTTATAAGCACCATGAGAAACAGCATAAGGCTTTGCTCCTCTGTTAAATGACTTGTTTAACAGATAATTGGAGAAAATATAGCCGTCAGCATAGCCGAAAAAATCCGTTTCTTTTCTGATTGTTTTTTCCGAGCCTGTAACATGGCCGTATATCTCCTCAATCTCCAGCACAAGTTTAAAATCTTTTTTTCTTTTAAGTCTCTTAAGGATGTCAAGATAACCCAAAGAGTGATAAACAAGCAGGGTGTCCCCTTCTTCTACAAAAGAATCCACCGCCTTGTAAAGTCTTCTATAAAACAAAAGCTGTCCCAATGCATTCTTTATCTTACAGCCCCTGCCCATAGAATCAAGGGTTCTGAGGGTTACATTGTCGCTGAGTTTTCGGGTAGAACCCTTGATGCTTTTCTTGCCTACATTATAACTTGCAGACAAAATCTCTACCTTATATCCCAGTCGCTCAAGACAATCAAATACATATGTAAACTTTGTATAAGCCGCCAGATTATTCACTCTCTTGTCAGTACTGTCAAGAGTATCATAATATGCAAGACACTTGATTATTTTTTTCTTTTCTTCCATAATCCACCCGAATATTCATTTTCAGGAATAATCCCGTTAGTTATAATACAAATCTATTAGTTCCAGATACTCCCAGAAGAAGTGATAGGTTCCATACTGCTCAATGCAACGGTACATATAAAGTCCTATGAGTAAGGCAATACCTAAAGCATAATAGATGTTTCTGGTACTTATACTCTTCTGACGTGTAACAGCATTAGAGAGAACAACTGTTATTACAGGCGTATAATAAAAACTTACTCTTTCCATAGTAACAGAGCTGTATCTGAGAGTGTAAAGAGCCAGTCCCACCACAAGAAGCGTTACCTCTGCTCCGTACTTGTCAAAATAGTTCTTATCATTAAGCCACACCAGGTATGTAAGTACAAGGGCACACAAATAAACAGCTATAGGAATAAGACCTCCCAGAGGATTTCCTTTATACACCATACCATAGTCTTTATCCATATGCTCTCTTACAAAATCAAGAATATGAGGTAACAAGGCAAAAAGCAAAGCTGTAACTGCCAGAAGTATTACTATAAACTTCTTGGAAACTTTAACATTCCTCAGGAATAAAACTAATACAAATATCCATGCCGTAGAATGCATTGTTATCGCCAAGACAATCAGACACACACCGATGATATCGTATTTGCGGATATGCTTTTTGAGAAGTTCAAGGGCAATCAGGCAGATAGATATAGCGAACGCCTGACGAAAACCCGTCAGATAAAACTGCCATGGCCCGACACATATATATATCATAACGCCCAGGAATACGCTGTCTGCGTTACGATTGATATACCAGAAAATAACAAAGGTACAAAACGCAGCTTCCAGATACTGTAATGTATATGTCCAGGGTGAAATAGTTGAAACTATCTTGTTCAGAAGAAGATATCCTTGCTCAATGGTATCATACTGTTGAGTCAACTGCTCAAAGGTCATATAGGTAGAACGATAGAACATCCTGTAATATCCATAAAGATCAGGACTCTTCATCATATGCGGACTTCTGCTTCCCATTATAAAAACCAACACAAGAAAACTAAGTCCCAAAAATATTAGATTTTTCTTTTTCTTGCCCAGAGCATCAGGTATCAGAACCCAGAAGGCCATGATGCTCAAAAGCATAAAAATCCAAACCCGCATTTTTATCTCCTAAATAATAAGCTCACTTAATTATATCTTTATATAAATCAATGTATTTTGAAAAGCAAAGTTCATAAGAAAATTTCATTCCTTGTTCTCTGCATTTATTCCTGCTGATTTCTCCGCTGCGGACTCTCTGTATTCCATCATACAAGCCCTGTGCATCCCCCTTTGGGACAATAATACCGGATTCCTCGCTCAGCGGTTCAGCACAGCCACCTGACTTAAAGGTAACCACAGGCAAACCGCAGGAAAGTGCCTCTATATTAATCATAGAGAGTGTATCCTGCAAGGTGGGGTTTACAAACACATCACAGGCAGAATAAATCTGCGCCAGTTCTTCTTTGCTGTCGGTTTTGCTGATTGCTGTGATGTTTTTGGGGAGTTTATCAAAATCTCTTTCGAGGGACACAAGAACTATATGCTCGTCATCCTTGAGCATTTTTGAGAGGGAGAGAAAATACTGTCCGCCTTTGGTACTGTTCAGATTACTTACAATACCAAGGATAATAAACTTATTTTCAAGTCCGTACTTTTTTCTGAAATCCGATTCACGGGGAGAGAATGTATCTGTATCAATTCCGTTGTGAATGGTGGTAACAGGATATTTTCCCAGAAAAGACTCCCTTGCAAGGGAAGAAAGCCAATGGGAGGGTGTCACAATATGCATTCTCTCTGTAGCGGTAAATATCTTTTTCTTAAGTGCAAAATTTCCCTTTGACCTGTCAAAAAACCAGGAGTCGGGGTAACTTCTCCGTCTTTTGCAGTTGCCGCAACCTGTTCTCCATTTGTCGCAACCTGCATAATCAAAGTGTGAACAATGACCTGTAAATGCCCAGCAATCGTGCAAGGTCCACACTACGGGGATATTGTGCTTCTGTATATATTCAAAGATCATCTTCACATTGAAGTAATGACCGTGGATATTGTGAAGATGGATGATATCGGGCTTAACCTTATCTGCAAACCTGAGCATTCTCCAAGTGGCAAATCTGCTGTAAAAACCATGTTTACCAAAAAGCCTTGTCTTGAGAATATTTGCTTTAAGATAAAGTTTTCCGCTCATAATATGGATGTTGGGAGAATCTGATTTGCCTTCACCGCTGACGATGTAAGGCTCCATACCGTTTTTTTTCTGCAACTGAGCAATATCGTAGGCAATACGACCTGTACTGCGTATTCCGTATACAGAATTAATCTGCAGGATTTTCACATTGATTCTCCTTTCCTGATTATTGTTTTATATAAATTAATCCCTCTCTGTGCAATTGCACATAGCATGGATAAAAGTGCTTACAACCTTATCTCTGTTGTGATTACGCACTCCGCAATCTACGGCTTTTCTGCCGTATTCTGTAATGAGAGCGGGGTTATCGCAGAGGTTTCTCAGTTTATCCTCAATATCCCTGTAATCTGTCACAACTACCGCCGCATCCTCCCGGATAAGATAATCGACAGGGGCAATATCCTCAGGTCCTACAGCAAACACACAGGCACCGCTTTTGAAATAATCTGTAAGTTTTGTGGAAAAACTCAGCCTTGCGGCGTTTTTGTATCTGCCCTTCAGGGCTTCTGCAAAGAGAGTTATATCTGAATTTTTCTGAATCTCCTCTACCTTATCTGCAGTAACACTGCCGCAGAATCTGTTACCCCCTGTTGAGAGAAGCTCCTTAAGTTTACCCTTTGGAGTATCCCCCGAGTAAACCTCAAAGCAAATCCGCTCTGAGTCCTTGTTTATATTGGCAACAGCCTTTGCAACCTCTGATACCGTCTTATCTCTGCCGATACAGAGTTTTCCTGTATACACCATTCTGATGGGTGTATGAGGCTTTTTTTCCTGTTTTGGGAGAGCATCTGTATCTATTGCTCTTGTAAGAATAAGGCTGTCTGTTCTGAAAATCCTGTCGTATTCTTCCTTTTGCTTGGGAGCAATAACAAAGAGTCTATGGCAATTCTTCATCAGTTTTTTAACACCACATCTCAGCCAGAAACGGTGAATATAAGAAAGAGGATTCCATCCGCAGGTTTTGTAGGAATAGTTATCATCAGAGAGATAACAGACCACAGGCTTCTTTGTTTTCTTAATTATGTAATTCTGAATTCTTGCCATATACACCACAGGGTACACAGGCACAAACAGAAGTTCAGGGTCAAAGTCCTCGATAAATTTCAGAAGTTCGGGAGTTTTCCATTTGCCCAGAAGCCACACCATCTCTCTCATCAGAGATAAAAGCACACTGTGTCTGCCGTTGTACCGCTTTTGCTCCTGCTGAACTTCTCTTTCCTGCTCAGGTGAATCACTTTTTGTATTCTCCACCACAGAAGAAGTCACAGTACTTCTTTTGAAAATACTTTTCATAACAGCGTTTTCGTTGATGCGGAAAAATCTATGGCAGACCTGAGTATCAGGCAGACCTGCTTTTGTATATATCTGTGCCACTCTTTCCCTATCCCAACAAGAGAAAATCTCTGGCAAGGTGCGGACAAGTCCCTTATCCTGCCACACATTAATTGAGAGCACCAGCACTCTGGGTAGTTTATTCTCCATACTGACTCCTATCAGCCTTTTAATCTGTCAAGCACACCTATGGTAAAAAGTGTAATTGAAAATCCGAATATATGGTAAAATTTTTTAACCATCAGGGGTCTGTAGCTACTTGCATAATCAAGGAGCGGTGCAATTGCCCTGATGCGTTTTTTCAGTTTCTTTCGTTCTTTATCCCGAACTCTGTTGTAACTTATAAACAGGTTGGAATAGTACTTTGCAAGGGTTGAGAGAAGTCCCCGTCTGAGATTCTCATCAATATCTGTATCTGCTGACTCATAACGAGCCTTGTATTTTTCTAATGTATAGAGGAAATCCTCTGCATTCTTGAGGGTACAGACCTCAGTAACAGAGCCTTCACGCTGTCTGTATGCAAGGAACTCCCTGTCAACGCAGACAATCTTCTTTGCCACCTCAACAATGCGGTAACTCCAGTCGATATCCTCGCAACGAAGATTCTCGTCAAAACGGATATTGTTATCACACAGTAAGGCTCTTCTGACTGTCTTTGTCCAGGCTGAGCCGTAGTAGGCATCCCCCTCGGCAAGAATAGGAATAAGTGTTGCAGGGTGAGTTATATCCAAGACATTTTTGAATGAATATCCGCATTTTTCCAGCTGAGGATTGCGGTGTTCAAAGTACTTGTTATATCTGTACATAACCACGTCTGCATCTGTTTCTTCAATCTTGCTGTGAAGAATCTGCAGATATTCTTTGTCTGTGATGAAATCATCGCTGTCAATGAAAATGACGTATTCGCCCACAGCGTGTCTGAATCCGTAATTCCTTGCTGTGGACTGTCCGCCGTTTTCTTTCTGCAGAAGTTTTATCCGGCTGTCTTTCTGAGCATAAGACTTTACAAGTTCTGCCCCCTTATCAGTAGAACCATCATCAACAACGATAACCTCAAAGTCAGCCATAGTCTGCATAAGCAGGCTGTCAATACACTCACCTATATAATCCTCTGTATTATAAAGGGGAACTATGATACTAAAAAACATATAAATGTTACCTCATAATTTTATGAACGATAGTATCAACTGCTTCGCATACTATCTGTCTGTTTTCTTCAAACTGCTCCTCAGACCAGCCTGAGATTTCTTCTTCGCGTTTTCTCAGAAGCATAAACTCATCTCTGAAGTCGTCAATGGGGCGACTGGCGTCAACCTCGTTACGGAATGTACGGGAGAGGATAGCACAGGTGGAGCCAAGTCGCTTATGCTCACCGATAACATAGTCACTCTTGAGCATACCCTCGCCGATTTTTGCAATTCCGCCAAATCCGTAGGAAAGTCCCTTAGCCCTGAACTTATTGCAAAGCATTTCAACAGTGCCGTTTGTAAGAAGTTCAAACATAAACTTGTTGCCGTAGCTTAAATGCAGGTCGTTAAGACCGATATAAACCTCGTCAATACCGGGAAGTTCAAGAATCTCGTCCACAACCTCAACAGCCTCTTTGGTTTCAAAGAGGAGTACTGTGTTAACTCTGCCGTTTACAATCTCAAGGAATGTACGGACTTCCTCAACCGTCTTGAAGTAAGGAAGCATAATAATATCTGCACCATCCTTGATAATACGGTCGATTTCCTTTTTAAGTCCCGGGTGTACAGGATTACAGCGGACAAGAAGTTTTGCCTTGTGTACTACTGCTCTCAGTTTCTTTACATCATCAAGGCTTGAGTGTGACACAACCGTGTCAAGATGTCCCTGACGCTCCTCCTTGCCGAGAATCTCAAGGTCAAGGAAGATTCTGTCAACACCTGCATTTTCAGCCTCGATAGCAGCCTGAGGATTTGCTGTAAGATACATAAGTTTCAGGTGCTTATCCTCAATGCCCAGTAGTCTGCAGTAGTGGGTGTAAATATTCTGAAGCATAACGGGACGGGCAAAGAAAAGTTCTACACGGCGTCTGCCGTTTTTAGAATATTTTTCTCTTCTCTTGGGGTCATTCATCAGAGCTTCCATTTCCTGAAGCAGAGCCTTGTCATCGTGGTCAGGAACAAGAATTCCTGTTTCGTTATTGACGATAACCTCGCTGGGACCCGGCACATCTGTTGTAAGTACAGGCAGAGCCATGGCCATAGCCTCCTGAATTACCATGGAGAAGCCCTCTCTGTATGTAGGATGAACCATCAAATCTGAAGCGGACATAAACTGTGCCACACGAGAGGGAGGCACAACCCCTGTAAAGATTACATCATCACTCTGTTTTGCCCAATTCACAAGTTCTTCGTCAGGAGGATTGGTGTTGTCCTCCATACCAACCAGCAGAAGTTTTGTATCGTTGTAGCGGTATGTAAGGGCTCTGTATGCGCTGATAAGTTCATTGAGTCCTTTATCTGCATTAAGTCTGCCGAAGAAACCGAACACAAAGGTGTTCTCGCCGATTCCGTATTCCTCACGAATCTGCCTTCTGAAATCATCTTTCTTGTTTATATCGTAAACAGAAAAATCAACACCGATTGTACCGCCCTTGCCGATAACAGATATCTTTTCTTTGGGGCAGAGTCCCTCGTCAATATTAAACTGCATATTCTTGGGGCTTGTAGAGATAACATGGGTAGACCGCACACAGGTGTACTTCTCAACCATTTTGAAGATAAAGCGCTTGAGTCCTGTAAATCCAATATATCTCAGTCCCCACTGGTTATAGATACGGATGCTCTTTTTCATAGTTCCTGCGGAAAGTGCGCAATAGAAGGCCGCATTGGGGGTTGAATACAGAACAATATCGAACTTCTCCTTGCGGAAGAGTTTGCGCATAACTCTTACGCTCTTAACAAGAGAAGAAATATCTATTCCTCTCTTTGCAGGCAGGTGAACACAACGGGCAAACTTCTGATGTTTCTCAAGAAAAGCCTCGTCCATATCACTGCACAGTATTGTAACCTCAAAACCTTTGTCTGCAAGGTTCTTTGCAGAGTCGGATACAAACCACTCAAAGGACTTTGCAATGGTAGTAATCATACATATTTTTACGGGTTTATTCTGGGACATAAATTCAGCAACCTTCCCCTGTTTAAAGGTGATAATAATATATGTAAACGCAAAAATTGACATACTTACGGATATTAAAATCCTATCTTATATAATACCACAACCCCTGCCCCCTGTAAACAAAAACTTTCCATAATCTGAGCAGTTTTTCTCCTGTTATAAGTGCAAATCCACAAGCATATACTGGAGTATTAAGATACAGGGAGGAAGCACTATGAAAGGATATGTGGAAGAACGGGCAATAGAACTTGCAGAATATATAATTGAAAACAAAGCAACCGTCAGATTTACAGCAAAAAAATTCGGAATCAGCAAGAGTACAGTACACAAGGATGTGAGTCAGCGACTCAGGTATCTGAGTCCTGCGCTATACATACAGGTAAAAGAAATCCTTGATTATAACAAAGCGCAGAGACATCTGCGTGGAGGAATTGCTACAAAGAACAAATATCTGAGAAAACAGCGGGAAAAATCGGAAGAAAATAGAAAAAATTAACTTTACACACAGGGGAAAATGTAGTATAATCCTATAATAGTTAAGAATGTCTAATTTTTCTTTTATGAGGAAACAGGAGATAATAAGTTATGAGAAATATACCTTTTTCACCACCGGACATTACAAAAGCAGAAATTGACGCTGTTGTTTCCGTACTGGAATCAGGCTGGATTACCACAGGTCCCAGAACAAAACTCTTTGAGCAGAAGATTGCCGAGTTTTGTCATACAGAAAAAGCAGTTTGCCTTTCCTCCCAGACAGCCTGTGCAGAGATGACTCTGCGTATCCTTGGTGTAGGTCCCGGAGACGAGGTTATTGTTCCTGCTTATACATACACAGCAACCGCTTCCGTAGTTTGTCATATCGGTGCAAAACCTGTTATCATTGACTGCGCACCGGGTAGTTTTGAGATGGACTATACACAGGTAGAGGCTGCTATCAATGAGAACACAAAGGTTATCATTCCTGTTGACCTGGCTGGCGTTATGTGCGATTACGACCGCATTTATGATATTGTAGAAAGAAAGAAGCACCTGTTCAAGCCCTCAAGTGAGCTTCAGGAGAAATACGGCAGAATCATCGTTATGTGCGATGGTGCTCACGCACTGGGTGCACAGCGTAACGGCAAGATGTGCGGTGAGGTTGCTGACTTTACAAACTTCAGCTTCCACGCTGTAAAGAACCTTACAACAGGTGAGGGCGGCGCAGTTACATGGAAAAATGCAGAGGGCATAGACAACGACTATATCTATCGTCAGTATATGCTCTTTTCCCTCCACGGACAGACCAAGGATACATACGCAAAGAACAAGGGTACATCCTGGGAGTACGATGTAGTTAAAACCCAGTACAAGTGCAATATGCCTGATATTCTTGCGGCTATGGGACTTGCTCAGTTGGAGAGATACGAAGAAACAATCAACCGCCGTCACGAACTTATCAAAAGATACAACGAGGCTTTCAAAGATCTGCCTGTTTCCGTACTGAATCACGCAGACGAAAACCATCGTTCCAGCGGTCATCTGTACTTTGTCCGTTTTGAGGGCAAGGACGAGGAATACCGCAACACCTTCTTCAAGCGTATGGCTCAGAATGGTGTTATCTGTAATGTTCACTTCAAGCCCCTGCCTCTGCTTACTGCATACAAGGACCTGGGATTTGACATCAAAGATTATCCCAACGCCTACAATATGTACAAGAATCAGTTGACTCTGCCCCTGAACACAGTCCTCTCAGACGAGGATGCTCAGTACATCACTGATACATTCCGCAGATGTATGGCTCAGCCTTATTAACTGCAATACAGCACAGGCTGCAGTAAACCAAATTCACATCCGACCGCTGCAGTGGGACTTCCCGTGGCAGCGGTTTTCTTATTTGTTTGTTAACAGAAATTTAAGATTTTCACCCTTTTTGTTTTTAATTTATTCACTAATTGCCCTTAGATATAGTATATAATTAAGAAAACATAGATTATCATGAAAGTTTTATAAAATCCACAGCAAAGATTTTATAACTTTTATGGGAGGTAAAAAAATGAGCAACTATAGAGTACTTGTAGTAGATGACGATCAGAACATTTCAACTCTTTTGAGATTGTATCTTGAGAAAGAGGGGTTCGAGGTTTCAACTGCAGATGACGGCAAAATGGCCCTCTCTGTATTTGAGAAAGTACAGCCCGACCTGATTCTCCTTGACATTATGCTCCCCGAGCTTGACGGCTGGCAGGTATGCAGAGAAATCCGCAAAACTTCCCAGTGTCCCATTATTATGATTACTGCAAAGGGCGAAACCTTCGACAAGGTTCTCGGTCTTGAGCTGGGTGCCGATGACTATATTGTAAAACCCTTTGAGAACAAAGAGGTTGTTGCCCGTGTTCGTGCTGTGCTCAGACGCACAGGTGCAAAGGAAGATAACGCAGTTAAAGAAGTACGCTACGATAATCTTGTCATCAACCTGACAAACTATGAACTTAAGGTTAATGGCGAACTCATCAGCACACCCCCTAAGGAACTTGAACTTCTGTATCACCTGGCAAGTAACCCTAATCAGATGTTCTCCAGAGATCAGCTTCTTGACGAAGTCTGGGGTTACGACTACTGCGGTGAAAGCCGTACTGTTGATGTACATATCAAACGTATCCGCGAGAAGATTGACGGTGCTTCTGACAAATGGGAGCTTCGCACTGTATGGGCAAGAGGCTATAAATTCGTAACTCTTGATGGCAATGAAGAATAAATCTGCGGAGACGTAACTGTATGAAAAAATCAGTATTCAAACGTTTCGTGGTGTTCAGCCTTGCGGTTGCTCTTGTGTGCGTCATCATTGTGGGCGGTATTGTTGCCTTCCCCTTATCCCGATATATCGAGAATTCAAAGCGCAGTACTCTGGAAGATACCACCCGCACAGTGTCAGAACTTGCAGGTAAGATTTCAGACGGCGACCTGCATTTTATGAATATGGATGAGCGGAGAATATTTAAGGACTCAATGGATGCATTCTCATCTTCATTCCGTGCAACCACCACAATCACAGATACAATGGGACTGGTTGTCTATTCTTCCAATCCCGAATTCACAGGGGGAATCCTTAATATACCTGCTGAGATTATGGATTCAATAAACAAGGGCGGGTACTATGAACACGGAACGCTCAACGATACCTACAAGCATCAATATTACATAGCAATCCAGCCTGTTCTATCTTCAAATGGCTACATAGTAGGATATTGTGTTGTTTCACAGGCTACTCTGTGGACAGCAGACTACACCCCCACTATCTTTACAACCCTCATTGTTATTATTATTCTGACAGCACTTCTCATCTTCATTATATCTGCTGTCTATGCCTACAACACCACCCTGCCTCTCAAGAAAATCGCAGGTGCTGTAAAGCGTTTCTCTGTAGGTGACCTTGAAAGCCGCGGTCAGGTAAAAACTCAGGATGAACTGGGGGAAATCTCTCAGGCATTCAACGAGATGGCAGACTCCCTTGCATCATCTGAGGGTATGAGAAGAAACTTTATTGCCAATGTATCTCACGAGTTGAAAACTCCTATGACCACAATTGCAGGTTATATTGACGGCATCCTTGACGGCACAATTCCCGAAAAAGACCAGAAACACTATCTTGAGGTTGTTTCTCAGGAGGTTAAGCGTCTGTCCCGACTTGTAGGCTCAATGATTTCCCTGTCAAAAATCGACAGCGGTGAAATCACAGTAAAAAAGGCACCCTTTGTTATTCAGGATACAGCCTTCAATGTTCTGACAGGTTTTGAAAACGATATTTACAAAAAAAATCTGAATATTGAGGGAATGGACTGCGATGAGGATATAATAACCTATGGTGACAGCGACCTTATCCATCAGGTAATCTACAATCTTGTAGAGAATGCTGTCAAATTCACAAACGAAGGCGGCTACATCAGATTCGGTTTTGAAAAGAAAATGGGTGCCACCTATGTGACCATAGAAAACAGCGGTGAGGGTATTCTCCCCGAAGACCTTAAACTTGTATTTGACAAGTTCTACAAAGGCGACAAGTCCCGAAGCATCAACAAAAAAAGTATGGGGCTGGGACTTTATATAGTAAAAACTATTGTCAGACTCCACGATGGAGATATTATTGCAGAGAGTGAACCCGGCAAATACTGCCGATTCATCTTCCACATTCCCGACGAAGGAAAGAAAAAGAAAGACTCCCATGTCTTTAGCAAGGAGACACACAATGAATAACGATTATCTTAATAATTCACCAAGCGATAATCCCGAAACAACAGCAGCAACCGGAGAAACTCCTTCAACTGAACCTGTAGCAGAACCCGTGGTTGATACCACTGCAGAGGAAACAACAGTTGAAACTGCAACAGAAGTTGCAGAAAAGATTGCTGAAGAAACTACTGAAGATACAGTTGTTGAAACTGCCCCTGCAACCGAGGTTGCAGATAATTACGAGGCTGTTGCAGAAACCGAACCCCAGCCCGTATATGAAACTGAAGCAGTCGAAACAGCAACAGAGAATGTAACAGATGAGGAAACAGCCACAGAAAACGCCGAGGTTGAAACCACAGCACAGGAATCTCCTGTAACAGAGACTCCTGCAAACACACCTCCTGTTTACCAGACTCCACCTGCATCTCAGCCTTATCAGCAGGGATATCAGACTCCCCCTTATTATCAGGCTCCCCCTCAGGGTACACAAGGTAACCAGTACGGACAGCCTCCATACTACTATTATCCTGCACCGGAACCTCCCAAGAAAAAGAAGAAAGGCCACGTAGCTTTTCTTGTGTGCCTGTTTACACTTATCGGTATTTTCACAGTAGGTTTCTTTGTACTCTGCGGATATGTGGCAGGTCAGTACTCAGGCTCCACAGGATTCACAAAGCCCACATTCTTCAACGACCATATGGAAGAAACCGAGCCTGTTACCGATAGCACCGAAGGGGAAATTCCCGAGGGAGTTGTTCCCCTGCCTGAAAAAGATAAGGAAGAATATTCTTCTAAGGACAGCATCGACCTTAAGGACCTTCCTCGCGACCAGGATGACTACAACAAATACACAACTAAATACGCATACAAGAAAGTAGCCGAATCCACCATAGGTGTTGTTTGCTACAAAGAAGGCTTCACAGGAGACCCTGCATCCCAGGGAACAGGTATTGTTATCACAAAGGACGGCTATATTGCCACCAACAGCCATGTTATCGGTGACAGCCGTACTGCATACAATGTTAAAGTTGTTACTAATGACGGCACAACCTACGAGGCTAAGGTGGTGGGTTTTGACGCCAGAACCGACCTTGCTGTGCTTAAAGTAAACGCAAACAACCTTACTCCCGCCCAGTTCTGTGATTCTGACCTGGTTGAGGTTGGTATGGATGTTATCGCCGTTGGTAACCCCGGCGGTATGGACTTCCAGAATTCCCTTACAAAAGGCGTTGTATCCGCTCTTAACCGCGAGTTGGGACTTTCCGCTCAGGTAACATACATTCAGACAGATGCCGCCATCAACCCCGGTAATAGTGGCGGACCTCTCAGCAATATGTACGGACAGGTAATCGGCATTACAACTGCAAAAATCAGTTCCGAAGATGTTGAGGGTATGGGCTTTGCAATTCCCAGCCGTACTGTAAAAGAAATCATTGATGACCTTATGAGTCAGGGATATGTAAGTAACCGAGTAAGACTTGGTATCTCAGGCCAGGCTGTAAGTTCACAGATGAAGCAGTTCTACAATCTGCCCTCAGGTATTCTTGTTGGCACCATTGCAGAAAACGGCCCCTGCCACAACACAGAACTCAAGGTAAACGATGTTATCACAAAGATGGATTCCACAGAGATTACCGACTTCTCTGATGTTTATGCTTTCCTCTCAGAACATAAACCCGGTGACAAGGTTGTGCTTACAGTATACCGCTCTGACACAGGCAAAACCTTTGAGATGACTATCACCCTTGCAGCTGACGAGGGCGAAACCCAGCAGTAAGGCTTATCTGCCAAATTAAACAATTACGGGAGACCGCTTCTTAAGGAAGTTGTCTCCCGTTTTTTACATCATAAATTTGTATATATGCTCCACAGCGTTATGGTCCTTAAGCAGTTTTCCGCTTTCTTTTAGCCTTGAAAGATAAACATCCGTAGCCTTTATCCTGCGGCCGAATTCACCGAGGATACCCCTATACACAGAACCTGACAAGGGATAGTCAAAAATCAGATAATACCTGCCATCCTGAAGCCACAGGGAATTCCAATGAGGAATCACTTTGTTATCCCCCATTTTCTGAACACAACTGAGCAGGTTTTCTGCAGTTTCAAACATATACACAGGAAAATCCCTGTATCTTTTCACCTTGTAGGTTTTTCGCTTTGTTTTCTCCATTACTGTTACAAGGAGCAGACAACCGCAGTTGTGAGGCAGAGCCTCCAGCAGTACTGCCCCTTTCTGCATTTCTATTCCTGTTTTACTACAGGCAAGTTGCAAAAGACGAAGCAAAACTTTCCTTGAATGTTCGTCACAAAAACTCATATTCCTTATATCAAGAGAGAACTTATCCATATCCTCCTTGCACAGAGAAATCAGCACTTTGGATTTATCCAGTTGTTCAATAGTCATCCGCTTTTCCTCCTTACAAAGAAACTAAAAACAATCTGCCTATATAACATAATATTCAGAAAGGCTGTACCCTGCAAGGGAAAGTTTCTGGATGTAAAAAATATACTCTACTGCTTGAAAAAATCCGCTGTGCGTGATACACTAATAACAGATATTTTATTAAATTCCAAGGAGGAATAAATTATGCCAAAATGGCTTGAAACTGCCGTATTTTATGAAATTTACCCCCAGAGTTACTATGATACCAACGGTGACGGTATCGGTGACCTTCAGGGTATTATCGAGAAACTCCCCTATGTTAAATCTCTGGGCTGTAATGCTCTGTGGCTGAACCCCTGCTATGACTCTCCTTTTATGGATGCAGGATATGATGTCAGAAACCACAAGCAGGTTGCTGAGCGTTACGGCACAAACGAGGATATGAAGCGTCTTCTGGATGCTGCACACGAGCTTGGCATCAAGGTACTTCTTGACCTTGTACCCGGTCACACATCCGACACTCACCCCTGGTTCCAGGAGGCTAAGAAGGCCGCAAAGAGCGAGTACTCCAACCGCTATATTTTCACAAACTGCGTTTGGGACGCACCTGCTGAGTATCGTCTTATGTGCGGTATCTGTGAGCGTGACGGCAACTACCTTGTAAACTACTTCTCCTCTCAGCCTGCCCTCAACTACGGCTTTGCAGAGATTGAGCATCCCGACTGGCAGTTACCTGCTGACCATCCCGATGCAAAGGCTACTGCAGAGGCTATGAAGGATATTATCCGCTTCTGGCTGGATATGGGCGCAGACGGCTTCCGCGTTGATATGGCAGACTCCCTTGTAAAGAACGACAAAGACAAGAAGGCTACTGCTAAAATCTGGCGTGATGTAAGAGATATGCTGGATAAGGATTATCCCGAGGCAGCATTTGTTGCGGAGTGGTGCTATCCTGAGCGCGCTATTATGGACGGCGGATTCCATATGGATTTCTACCTTGACCACTATGGCAACGGCTACTCCAAACTCTTCAGATATCTTGACAAAGACGGCGTTAACCACGCATTCTTCCACAAGAGCGGCAAGGGTGATATTACAGAATTCCTTGATGAGTATGTACCTGCATACAACCTTACAAAGGACACAGGCTACATCTCATTTATGACCAACAACCACGATATGCCCCGAGCAACTCATTATATGGACAAAGAGACAATCAAGCTTTCTCACGCTATGATTTTCACAATGCCCGGTGTACCTTTCCTCTACTATGGCGATGAATTGGGTATGAGATACCAGAAAGAACTGGTAAGCAAAGAGGGCGGTTTCTCCCGTACAGGCTCCCGTACTCCCATGCAGTGGGATTCAAGCGCTAATATGGGTTTCTCCACAGCAGACAAAGACAAACTCTATCTGCCTGTAGATGCTCAGGAGGGTGCACCCACAGTTGAGAATCAGAAAGACGACCCCGACTCAATCTACAGAGTTGTTACTGATATCATTGCTCTGCGTCACAAACTCCCTCAGCTTGGCAACGGCTCCGACTTTGAGGTTGTATACGCAGAAAAAGAAAAGTACCCCTTTGTATACCGCAGAGGTGACTATGTTATCTTTGTTAACCCCTCCGATAAAGACGAGACAATCCCCTTCTCTGAGGATATCAAAGAGACAGTTTATACTATCGGCAAGGTTGAATTCACAGGCGAGAAGGCTACAGTTTGTGCTTCTTCCTTTACAATTGTCCGCACAAAATAATTAACAATTAAATTACGGCATTATAAACAAACCGCTGTCAGAGTTTTTGTAGATTCCGGCAGCGGTTTTGTCATTGTGCAATAAAGCCTGTAGTTCTATTTGTGCAACAGGCAGATTATTAATATGTGGCAAATAAAATCATCATTTCAGTTTGCAGAGGTAGTATAATAATTATAGGAAACCACATACATATAACGAAAAAATTTTTTAAAATGTAGTGTGAGTTTTTTTAGATTTATCCGTCTAATGTATAGAGGCAGGGAAAAAAGCCTTTTATAAATCAAAATTTATATCAATGAGGTGACAATTATGAAAAAGACTTCTTCAATCCGACTTGTATCAAAGAAACTTTTATCTCTTTGTATGGTGCTGATTTTGCTCTTATCTGTGGCAATCCCCAACACCTTTGCTCTTATCATCGGCAAATATGAGGAAACCGAAGACGGCTTTGCTTACTATATCTCTGAGGATAACACCGCCAAAATCAAAGGCTATCTGGGCAAAGAAAAAGACCTTGTTATCCCTGCAGAGATTGAGGGTGCACCAGTTGTCAGCATACATCAGAGTGCTTTCAGAGATGATAAGAATATCGAGAGCGTGGTACTTCCCGACAGCATCACCCACATTGACGATACCGCCTTTGCAGGTTGCTCTAATCTTAAGAGCATAACTCTTTCATCTAATCTGAAAGAAATCGAAGGCGATGCCTTCAAGAATACTGGTCTGGAATCAATTGTGATTCCTGCTTCTCTTGAGAAGGTTGAAATCACTTTCTCCTCTCTCTCTTTTTATCACAACGTTACAACAGGACCTTTTGCTTACTGCGAAAATCTTACCTCCGTTACATTTGAAGACGGCACTGTAAAAACCACAGATTATGTACTTGCAGGTTGCAGTAATCTGACAGAAGTAGTTCTACCCCCATCTGTTACTGCTATTGGCAAAGGTACTTTCACAAACTGCACAGGAATTGAAACTCTCATTATTCCTGAGCATGTCAAAGTGTTAGACAGTTCTTCATTCTCTGATTGCACTTCCCTTAAGAGTGTAGTATTTGAGGGCAAGGATACAGAAATCGTCGGTGCTGCCTTTGCAGGTTGCACAGCATTAACTGATGTAACCCTGCCTGCAGAACTTAACTCCATAGGCTCCTATGCTTTTTCCGAATGTACATCCCTTGAAGGAATCACCCTGCCCGAAACTCTTGAAACAATCGGCAACAGTGCATTCTACAGATGCGAGGCTCTGAAGGACATCACAATTCCCGAAGGTGTAACAGAAATCGGCTTACAGGCATTTGACAGTTGTTCCGCTATTGAAACTATTACTATTCCCGAGTCTGTCAAGGCTCTTGGCGAATCCGCCTTTGCGTACTGCGAAAACCTCAGAACAGTTCAGTTTGCCGATAACAGCGTAAAGGAAATCAAGGCTAACACATTCAGCCGTTGCTACAACCTTGAAACCGTTATTCTGCCCTACGGACTTGAGTTAATCGGCGATAAGGCCTTTGCAGAAGACAGCAGACTGAAAGATATAGAAATCCCTGAAACTGTTACCTTTGTTGCAGACAGTGCTTTTGATAAGTTCAACTACGAGGGTGAGAACATCCCCACAGTTGATGAACTTACTGTTTACTCAGGTGAAGATGTTTATGGAGAATTCCGCTTCACATGGAAAGAAGTACCCCATGCAGCCTCTTATAATCTTGTTGTAACAAGCAGAGAACTCGGAGAAATCTTCAATGTAAAGACAAATGAACCCATTGCATATATGGATGAGCGCTACATCGAAAACGAAGCAGACATCTTCGGTGCAGTTGTTACAGCCTATGACAGACAGGGCAATGAACTGAACCGCACAGATACTGTTGATTTCAAGGTAACCACCAGCGGATGCTGGGATAGTTTCTGCAAATTGGGCGATGTAAACCGGGATGATGGTGTAAACATCAAGGACGCAACACAGATTCAGAGATACTGTGCAGGTCTTGTAAAGTTCAGCAGATATGTCTACAAGTTCTATGCTGATGCGGATTTCGATGAAACAGTTACTGTAAAAGATGCAACCGAGATTCAGAGATACTGTGCAGGTCTTATCACCGGATATACCTCCATCGATAAAGAACTTAGTTGCGGCGGCACTATGTGGCG
>SVPX01000096.1 GCA_015065665.1 Oscillospiraceae bacterium
TGAGCAGCTCCTCAACGAGGGTAAGCCCGAGGCAATCATCGAGAAGATTCTCGGCGGTAAGGTTGCTAAGTTCTACAAGGAGAACTGCCTTGTAGACCAGGAGTTCGTAAAGAACAACGATGTTACAATCAAGCAGTATGTTGATTCTGTTGCTAAGGAGCTTGGCGGCACAATCACAATCACTGGTTTTGTTCGTTACGAGAAGGGCGAAGGCCTCGAGAAGCGTCAGGACGACTTCGCAGCTGAAGTTGCTAATATGGTAAAGTAATTTAATTACAACTACAATTTACAGCGTCTGTTTTATACAGGCGCTGTTTTTGTTTTTATCTGTGAATTTTATATAAAATTCAATTATTATTTCTTTACAAATCCTGCCGTTTGTAGTATTATTATATTGACTATAAATGTATTTGCGGAGGTGTTCTGAATGGAACCGAAATATAAAAGAATTTTGCTGAAATTATCCGGTGAATCTCTTGCAGGTGAGCAGTCAAGCGGTATCGATTTCGATACAGTACTCAAAATCTGTGAACCTATCAAAAAGTGCGTGGATCTTGGTGTTCAGGTTGCAATCGTTGTTGGCGGTGGTAACTTCTGGCGCGGCAGATCCAGCGGTAATATGGACCGTACACGAGCAGACCATATGGGTATGCTTGCAACAGCAATCAATGCTCTGGGTGTTTGTGATGCTCTTGAGCAGCTTGGTGTTGATACTCGTGTTCAGACCGCTATTTCCATGCGTGAGATTGCCGAGCCTTATATCCGCGGCAAGGCTGTCCGCCACCTTGAAAAGGGTAGGGTAGTTGTGTTCGGTTGTGGTACAGGTAACCCCTTCTTCTCAACAGATTCAGCAGCTTCTCTTCGTGCAGCTGAAATCGAAGCTGACATTATCATGAAAGCTACAATGGTTGATGGTGTTTACGATAGTGACCCCAAACTTAACGAAAACGCAGTTAAGTATGATAACCTTTCATTTACAGAGGTTGTTGAAAAGCAGCTTAAGGTTATGGATGGTACAGCAGCAACAATGTGTCGCGAAAACGATATTCCTATTCTTGTTTTCAGTATCGAAAGACCTATGAATATTTACGATGCAGTATGCGGTGAAAACATCGGTACTCTCGTTAACTAATACATTTTCTTTTATCAGGAGGATATTATGAATACAGTAATCAAAAAAGCCGAAGAGGCTATGCAGAGAAGAATCGCTCACCTTGAGAATGAGTATGGCAGAATCAGAGCAGGTCGTGCTAATCCCGGTGTTCTTGATAAAATTATGGTTGACTATTATGGTTCACCCACACCTATTCAGCAGTTAGCATCAGTTTCTGTTTCAGAGGCAAGAGCCCTCATCATCCAGCCCTGGGATGCATCTGTACTCCGTGCAATCGAAAAAGCAATCCAGACTTCCGATATCGGCATCAATCCCCAGAACGATGGTAAGTGCATTCGTCTTGTTTTCCCTCCTCTTACAGAAGACAGACGTAAGGAAATCGTTAAGGAAGTTTCCAAGACCGCTGAAGATACAAAGGTTCAGATCCGTAACGAGCGTAGAGATGCCATCGACCAGCTCAAGAAAATGAAGAAGGATTCTGAAATCACAGAGGATGACCTGGAAGTTGGTCAGGAGAAGATCCAGAAACTTACTGATAAGTATACAAAAATTGCTGATGAAACTTGTCAGAAGAAACAGAAAGAAATTATGGAGATCTGATTATTATGTCGTTTCTATTTTCTCGACGTAGTAAAAATAACAGGAAGGGCGATAACATCGTCCTTCCTGAGCATATAGGCATAATTATGGACGGTAACGGCAGATGGGCTAAAAAACGCGGTCTGCCCAGAAGTGCAGGTCATACTGCAGGCGCTCAGAATTTCCGTACCATAACAAGATATTGCAGTGATATCGGTATCCGTTATCTGACTGTCTATGCTTTTTCTACCGAAAACTGGAAGCGTCCTCAGGAGGAAGTTTCAGCTTTAATGAAACTATTTAAACAATATCTGGAAGAGGCACTTTCCGATTTCAAAGATGATAGCATCGTTGTTCGATTTATTGGTGATACTTCTGCGTTCTCGCCTGAACTTCAGGATCTTATCCACAGAACTCAGAAAGAATCTGCTCATCGTACAGGTATGGTTCTCAATATTGCGATGAACTACGGCAGTCGTGATGAGATTGTTACTGCGGTAAAATCTATCGCTGCTCATGTAAAGAATGGTGAAATTGATATCGAGAGTATCAATGCTGATACCATTTCTTCTTATCTGTATACAGCAGGTCAGCCCGATCCTGACCTTATAATCCGTCCAAGTGGTGAGTACAGAATTTCTAATTTTATGCTCTGGCAGGCGGCTTATACAGAGTTTGTAATTCTTGATAAACTCTGGCCAGATTTTACTACAGATGACCTTGATTCCGCTATTCTCGAGTTTTCAAACCGAAACCGTAGATTTGGTGGAGTATGATTTTTGTAAACTAACAGGGGGTTTTTATGAAAACTCGTATTATTACCGCAATTGTCGGTATTATCTTTGCTGTTTTAATAATGATATTCGGAGAAATGTATCCTTTTATATTTGCAATTGCTACTGCTCTTGTAAATGTTATTATATGTATGGAATTTCTCACTGCCAAGAAGCTTCAGAAAACCCCTCCTGTTGCAATTCTTACGTTATTGTTTTCAATGGCAATGCCTTTACTTGCCTGTACGGCATTCTGGTATCTGCCTATCTATATTTTTGCATTAGTAACATTCTTGTTTATGATCTTCCTCAGAGATAAATTGAGTATTTCTGATCTTACTTTTGCCTACACTGGTGTGGTTGTAATCTCTTTATCTTTTGCTTCTATCTCAAGACTTGTGTGTTGCAGCGGAGGCTACAACAGTTTTTATCTTGTAATTACCCTTGTTAGCCCATGGCTTGCAGACAGTACTGCATACTTTGTAGGTAGCTTTATGGGTAAACGTAAACTTTGTCCCGCTATAAGTCCCAATAAGACAGTAGAGGGTGCTTTGGGCGGCATTGTCGGCTCGGTACTTGCAGCCGTTCTTGCAGGTGTTGTTTTCCAGTTTATTATTTATCGTAATGTTCAGTTCAATTATCCTGCTCTTCTTGTAATCGGTGTATTCTGCTCAGTTGTTTCCATTCTTGGTGACTTGGTATTCTCTGTTATCAAGCGTGATTGCGGTATCAAAGACTATGGTTCGATTATGCCCGGTCATGGTGGTCTTCTGGACAGATTCGATTCGGTAATTTTTTGTGCACCTTTCGTTTATTTCATCTCCGAATTCTGGGGACTTATTGCATAACTTAAAATCATTAATTGTAATCTGGATATAATAAGGTTGTGATTATATGACAAACTCAATGGTAGTACTGGGTTCCACCGGTTCAATCGGTACCCAGACTCTTGATGTTGCTGAAAAATATAATATGAAAATATGTGCTCTTACAGCACACAGTAATGTAAAACTTATGGAAGAACAGGTCAGGAAATTCAGACCTGTTCTTGCAGTAATGTACGATGAAAAAGCAGCAGAGGAACTTAAAATATCCCTTGCTGATACAGATACAAGAGTTTTATGTGGTATGGATGGTCTCATCGAAGCCGCAACTCTTGAAGGTGCAGACGTAGTTCTTAATTCCCTTGTTGGTATGGTTGGACTTGAGCCTACTCTTGCTGCTTGTAAAGCTCACAAGAATATAGCCCTTGCTAACAAAGAAACTCTTGTTGCAGGTGGAGAACTTGTTATGAATACCGTCCACGATAACGGTGTAGCACTTCTTCCTGTTGATAGTGAACACAGTGCAATCTTCCAATGCCTTCAGGCTTGTCCCGATTCTAAATTTCTTAAGAAACTTATTCTTACAGCATCAGGCGGACCTTTTTTCGGCAGGACAAGAGATGAGCTTTCAAATGTAACTGTTGAACAGGCTCTTGCTCATCCTAACTGGA
>SVPX01000097.1 GCA_015065665.1 Oscillospiraceae bacterium
ACCGCCGTATGTAAAACGCTTACCAACAGTTCTGAAAGTCTCAAGAATGCTGTCTCCCAGTCTGCCGGAGAAGATGGAAGGTTCTGTGGAAGAATCGTAAGTAAACTCACCGGGCTCTGCACAAACCTCAACAACCTTACCCTGCTCAACGATAATCATACACTGACCGTCAGCAACAGCAATACCTGAGCCGTTGGAGATGATGTTGTCACTGCCCTTTGTGTTTGAGGAGCGACCGCCAACTCTCTTCTGACCTTTCTTTACCAGTACATTGTTGGGGAGAGAATCGCAATAGAAGAATTCTTTCCACTGGTCAGCCAGTACGCCACCAACTGCACCGATACCTGCTTTAATAAGTCCCATAAACTGAAACTCCTTTCATAAAAATATATTATCTCACACAGAAAACTTCTGTTTTATCTCTTCTTAACTGAATAAGGATTCTTATTCTCTTTTGGAGTTTTTGGGGCATCTCCGCATTTTCTCGCCCAACCCATAATTAACATCCAAACAATCATTATAATTATCCACAGGGCAAAAGCAATTATTGAAAACCATATCGATATCCCCAACCAGAAATGCAATCCCAAAAGAATGATTCCCGGTATCAACCACTCAAAATTTAGTAACAAATTTAGTAACAAACACAAAACAAAACTTCCTGTAGTCTTCGTTTTTCTCATGCCACCCTCCAAAACCAAAGATAATTCAGGATAATCTTACCACATTGCATTCCTTGACTGGTATATGTTTTTATAGTATAATAATATTTATGAATTTTATAAATAAAATTCATAGGGCGGTCTCTGCATATTGTTGGCGCATAACAGAGACTTTACACATACGTATAAATAGGGTACCCTTCACGCTTTAACTCAGCAAGGCCTATACCCTCCTTTGAACTATTGCAGAATAATTATAAAATCTTTTTCTTTAAATGTCCCCACCCCTGTGGGCATTTAGGGGTGGGAAATCAAAAATTTCCTACTCAAAGGGGTGGAAAAAAGGGTAGGAATACTTATGTTATCTACCTCTTATACTACAAGGAGTTAATTTATGACTAAAAAATCATCAATCATCGGAAGTATGCTTTTAGTGCTTCTTTCTCTCGGTGGATGTTCCGGTGTAGGCAGTAAAAATGCCACCATATCTGCCATATATATTGTCACTTCAATTCTATCGGTAATTCTATTATTAGGCTACTGTACTCTTATAAAAAAGAGACAACCATGGTTTATCCTTCTTTTCTCAGCTGTTGCAGTTGTTAACATCGGATATCTGTCCCTGTCAGTTTCATCTACACTTAGCGAAGCACTGCTATCCAATCGGATCGCATATTTGGGTTCGGTATTCTTGCCTGTATCCATGCTTATGACTATCCTGAAGACTTGCAAGATTACAACTCCAAAATGGACTATTTCGGTAATTATGCTGATAAGTGTAATTGTTTTTCTTATTGCAGCAAGTCCTGGATATCTAGACATTTATTACAAGGAAGTCACTTTGGTAAATGTTAACGGTGCAACAGTTCTCAATAAGGTGTATGGGCCATTGCACTCGATTTATCTCTATTACCTTATGGGGCACTTTGCTGCTATGTTAGCAGTAATTATTTATGCAAGAATCAGTAAGAAAATCAAGTCAAGTTCACAAGCCATACTGCTTCTCTCTGCAGTATTTATTAATCTCTGTGTGTGGCTTATGGAACAGTTTGTTGACCTTGACTTTGAAGTTCTGTCAGTATCATATATCGCAAGTGAACTGTTTCTGCTTGGTATAAGTCTTCTCATTCAAGATATTACTCTGCTTAACGCAATGGGAACCAAGCACCACTCAGAAACAACCACTGAACCAATCGAATCCATTTCCACCTCAACAAATAATGCTGACGATAAGATCACAGACGCCTCTGCTCCACCTGTTGAAAAAACTTTACAAGAAAAAGCAGAGTACATGACATCAGTTCTCTATACTCTCACTCCAACCGAAAGTCATATTTACAAGCTTTACATAGAGGGTAAAAAAACCAAAGATGTTATGGCGGAACTTCACATTACAGAAAACACTCTCAAATTCCACAACAGAAATCTATATTCTAAACTCGGTGTATCAACAAGGAAAGAGCTTGTTGAGGTATCCAAGGCAATAGTCGCAAAGGCATGATAGTTAAAAAGCGTATCGATATAAATATCGATACGCTTTTTTTGAAAATATCTTGTAATATAAAATTTGTTATGATATGCTAAAAACAGAAATATATAAGGTGGATTTAATATGAAAGTGAAACTATTGGCACTTATACTTGCCTTGATAATGACTATGTGTATGTTTTCAGGTTGCAAAGAAGGCAAGAACACAGGCACAACCACAGACACAACAACATCCGACACATCCGCACCAATTACTACAGAAGTTCCCGATACAGATTATATCGGAGTTTATGATGATCTCCTTTTTGATATTTATAAGCACATACTTGCTATCACCTATGATGCAGAACATAGTGATAGTATGGATGGCGATGCCGGATTCCGTGAAGTCGTTGGCGGTCTTTCTGAAGAAGATGCCCTCAGAGCAATAGGTTATACGCAGAGCGATATTAACAGTGATGGTGTCCCTGAGCTTCTTATCTATCTCATTGATGATAATGGTAACGAGAAATGTGCAGGCACGAGAATTCTTGCAGCATACACTGTAAAAAACAACACCCCTACCCTTATTTTTGAAGGTGCTTCAAGAAACAGATACTATCTGCTGACAAACGGTATTGTATATAATGAAGGTTCCTCGGGTGCTGCATATTCTATTTTCGGAACATATACACTCGAACCGCTTTCGGATTCTCTTTCAGCTAAGAATTTTTATTTCACTTCTCCCATTGATAACAATTACAATAACATTGGTTTTTTCGAAAACAGAACAGGCTCCATAAAAATTGATGAATCCATAAGATTCAATGGAACCGAAAGTGATTTCTGGCAGATTCAGACAGACTATTCAAAAAGGATTGCAGAATCAGAACTAAAACCATTTGAGGTATTCAGTGCAGGAGATGGCACAGAAGAGGTATCTTGTGTTACCGCAGTATTTGTTGAAGACACACTTGTAGAACTTACAAGCGCAGAAAGATTTACAGCCGATAGTTCAGACTATGAAACCGAAGTAGTGTTCTTTGCAAACTACGGTGATGTTTATGATTTTGAGTTCTGTGAAATAAAATGGCTTGACGATTCAGATAGTGGTGAGAGT
Source organism: Oscillospiraceae bacterium (assembly GCA_015065665.1). Lineage (GTDB taxonomy): Bacteria > Bacillota > Clostridia > Oscillospirales > Acutalibacteraceae > Ruminococcoides. Next base: position 3,250 of record SVPX01000097.1, read on the forward strand.
GATTTTGAATTTGTTCCTGTTTACAAAACAGAAACCCTGACTCAAGACACTCCTCTTGTGGTAACAATGACTTTCTGGGGAGATATGCCCTCCTATGGCATCAGATACACAGATTCTGAAGGTACAGAACACTCAGGTACCATCAGTACAAGCGGTATGGATGGCTCACTTATTCTGGATGTTATCTGATATGGAGAATAGAAATATGAGTAAACTTATATTAAGGAGAATACTTTTAACCCTAACCGTCTTATTATTGCTTAGTAGTTTTCCTTTCTTTTTCTCAGGTTGCAAGGCACAGAAATATACTGTGGATTACTGCGGCAGTAAAGGTTGCTACTCCAATGCAAAAGACAGCTACAAAGCAGGCACCAAAGTTACCCTGTATTTCGAACTCATTGCAACCGATACAGATTACTCTTTCACCCTTGATGGTGAGCCTGTGGATTGGTCATATGATGAGAAAAAAGGCTTTGTAATTGAATTCATTATGCCTGAGCATGATGTAAAGCTTGAGTGCAACACTAAAAAC
>SVPX01000015.1 GCA_015065665.1 Oscillospiraceae bacterium
CACATATGACCAGATTGATGAAAAGGGTGTTAATCCCTACTCAGACAGCTTCAATGAAGAAGAGTTCAGAAACATCTTCGGCTATGACACAAAGCACACTTTCACAGGTGTTGACTATATCGAGTACTACAAGAGTCTGGGCGACAACATCGAGATTATCTTCTCCAACGACCCCAGATACATCCTCAAGTACACAAAGAACGTTCTCAACTGCGATATCCACACTCGTTTCCGCACACAGCGTCTTCTGAAGAATGCAGGTGCTGAAATCGTTTATCGTATGGACGAAATCCTCACAGAGAGTGTTGACGGCTCCGGCTTCAATCCTCAGTACGGTCTCCTTGGCTCCAACAAAGCTACAGAGGACAAGGTTAAACTCTTCCCCCGCGACTGTCAGAAGTTTGTTGACAGACTTCAGGAAGAACTGTTCAAGGCTACAGGTAAGAAGATTGAGTGTATGGTATACGGCGATGGCGGTTTCAAGGATCCTGTCGGCGGTATCTGGGAATTGGCAGACCCTGTTGTCTCCCCTGCTTTCACACCCGGTCTTGCAGGTAAGCCCAACGAGCTTAAGATGAAGTACTTTGCTGATAACGATTTCTCTGACCTTTCCGGCAAGGAACTTGCTGCAGCAATGAAAGAAAGAATCAGAGCTAAAGACGGCGATCTGATTGGCAATATGCAGTCTCAGGGTACAACTCCCAGACAGCTTACTGACCTGCTGGGTTCACTCTGTGACCTGACAAGCGGCTCCGGTGACAGAGGTACACCTGTTATCCTTATCCAGGGTTACTTTGACAACTACGCAACAGAATAATCCACACTTCCCTCTGTCTTATTGGCAGAGGGATTTTTTTATCAAACTAATTAGGGATTGACAACTATATTTTAGTGTACTAAAATATAGTTGTAAGAAGCAACATCTGTTGTTCTAATTTAAGAAAGGGTGAATTTCTATGAAAAAACTTTGTATTCTTATCAGCGCAGTACTCGTTATGGCTCTGCTCCTGTGTGCTTGTGGCGGCAGTGCTAAAAACTCACTTGTAGGCACATGGACAATCACAAAAGACGGAGTGACACTTACAATGACTTTCAACGAGGATAAGACAGGTTCTTTTGTTGCTCTGGGTGGTGTTATCACTGCTGGTTTCACTTACACAGCAGAAAACGGCAAACTAACCCTCACTCCTGACGAAGGTATGGAGGATTTCATTGATTTCAATGTGACAGCCTACTCCGTTGACGGCGACAGCCTCACACTTACAACAGACGATGAACCACTGGTATTTACAAGACAGAAGTAAGATTTTACAGATAACAAAAAACCTGATGCAAGTAAATTTGCATCAGGTTTATTTTTTATCAAAGATATTTTGTCATCAGAAGAGCATCTTCACGAGGATTTGAGTAATAATTTTTCCTCACACCCACATCCTGAAATCCTGTTTTTCTGTAGAGATTTGAGGCAGGTGTGTTTGTTACCCTTACCTCTAAAGTTACAAACTGCAGGGCTTTTTCTTTTGCAAAATCAAGGAGTTTCAGGGTGAGAGCCTCTGCAATACCCTGTCTGCGATAAGAGGGCATTACTGCCAGATTCGTAAGGCTGCCTTCATCCAGCACCCATTCAAGGGCAATATATCCCACAAGGACACCCTCAACAAAACAACCAAAGCACTTTGCACACTCGTTATTGATAAGGGCTTCTATTGTTTTTTCACTCCAAGGACTTTCAAAAGCACTTGCTTCAACCTTGTGGATTGCACCAATATGCTCAGCATATAATTCAGATATAATCATACTTCTTCTCTGAGCCTCTCTATAAGGATTTTCACTTCTTGTACTATCTCATCTCTACAGATGTTATAAAGAGGTTGTGAGCCGCCGTAGGGGTCAAATATGCCGCCTTTATCTTCATTCAGAACATAAATCTTCTCACGAGGCACATCGTAGTATCTCATATTATCCCTGTGGTCGGGAGTCATAACCGCTATAAGATAAAAATCGTCAAGATTTACATCAGTAATTGCGGTAGCCTTTGCATCCTTTATATCTATGCCTATATCTGCAAGAGCAGATACAGAATGCTCTGACACAGGCAGACCTGTAAGTGTGCAAACACCTGCAGACTCTGACACAAAAGGGAGATTCTCCTCTTTGCATATATGATTGAAGATACCCTCTGCCATAGGACTTCGACAGGTATTGCCTGAGCATACAAAGAGTATTTTTTTCATTTCCTCAACTCCATTATGATTTTGCGTCATACCAGGTTGCACCCATTGAGGCTTCTGCCACAAGGGGTACAGACAGCTTTACTGCGTTCTCCATTTCTTCCTGCAGTACCATAGCCGCACGCATAGACTCGTGGACAGGTGCTTCTACAATAAGTTCATCGTGTACCTGCAGAATGAGTCTTGACTCCATTCCCTCGGCTCTGAGTCTCTCATCAACACGCACCATTGCAATCTTGATGATGTCCGCCGCTGTGCCTTGTATAGGCATATTACGGGCAACACGCTCTCCGAATGAACGGGTGATGTGGTTTGTAGCAGACAGTTCGGGCAGATATCGTCTGCGTCCGAAAACAGTTTCTACATAGCCTGTTATACGGGCATTCTCAATAACATTCTTCATATATGAATCTACCCCTGAGTAGTGAGCAAGGTAATTCTTGATATACTCAGACGCTTCCTTATTGGAAACCCCGATATCCTTTGCAAGAGAAAAAGCACCAATACCGTAAACAATACCAAAGTTAACAGCCTTTGCTCTGCTTCGCATAAGGGGTGTAACCATATTTACAGGCATCCTGAAAACCTCTGATGCTGTAACTGTATGGATATCTGTATTATCAAGGAAGGCTTTTCTCATATTCTCGTCATTTGCAATATCAGCAAGAACTCTTAATTCTATCTGAGAATAATCCGCATCAACTAAAACACAGCCTTCTTTTGCAACAAAGAACTTTCTCAATTCTCTGCCAAGCTCTGTGCGGACAGGAATGTTCTGCAGGTTAGGTTCTGTGGAACTGATTCTGCCTGTACGGGTTTCTTTCTGATTGAAGCTGGAGTGGATTCTGCCATCCTCTGCAATAACCTTTGTAAGGCCGTCACAATAGGTGGACTTGAGTTTTGCATAGGTTCTGTACTGGAGAATCTGACCGATTACAGGGTGGTAACTGCGCAGGGATTCAAGTACGTCTGCATTGGTGGAGTATCCGCTCTTTGTCTTTTTCTTTGCAGGCAGTGAGAGTTTCTCAAACAAAGCAACACCCAACTGCTTGGGAGAATTTATATTGAACTCGTAACCCACACTCTCGTAAATCTCCTGCTCGATGCTCTCAAGCTGTGTGCCGATATACTCGCCGTAGGTTTCTATTCCCTGTCTGTCAACAGCAAAGCCGATATTCTCCATTCTTGCAAGAACTTTTGCAAGGGGGATTTCTATAGTATCAAGGAGTTTCTTCTGATTCTTTTCCTCTATTTCAGCCTGTAATTTATTAAGAAGTGCAGGGAGTGCACAGTAAGGTGCAGAAATGGATTCATCAGGGCTTTCACAAACAGGGATTCTGTACTCTGCACACAGACGCTCAGGAGAATAATCAGATGATGAAGGATTCAGCAGATATGCCGCAAGGGACAAATCAAATGTTGCCAAGGACATATCTATACCATTTCTCTCAGCATAAGCATAGACAGGTTTGCTGTCATAAAAAATCTTTCCGCCCTGTGACTTAAGGTAGTCGCAAAAGAGGCTTTCATCCTCAGTTACATACACAACATCCTGAGTATAAACACACAGACGGACAAAACTCTCCCCCTCAAACTCAGCATCTGCCACATAGGTTTTGAGGGAAATAAGAGTATCAAGTGTTTCTGCTTTTTTCACAGTAAGAACAGGTACTTCTTCGCTTGTCTCCTCGACACTCAGCATAGCCTGAGCATTCAGACCGAACTTATCAATAAGTTTGAAGAGTTCAAGTCTTGCCATATATCGTGCGGCAGACTCAGGGTCTGTCATCTCTACTTTATAGTTATCAATATTTGTATCAATGGGAACTTCTCTGTAAATCTCACCCAGCATACGGCTGAGATAAGCGTTATCTTTATCTGCTACGAGTTTCTTTCTCACAGTTTCTCTGATATCTGCAGAGTCGATGTTCTCGTACACTCCGTCAAGGCTTCCGAATTTACTTATCAGGTCAGATGCACCCTTGGGGCCTATTCCTGCAACACCGGGGATGTTATCGGATGTATCACCCTGCAGAGCCTTGATATCAATAAGTTTTTCAGGCTCTACACCGTATTCTTCAATAACTTTATCCCTGTCAAAGTACACAGCAACAGGAGTGCCCTGCTTTGTTGCCGCAAGGCGGACAGATACTCTGTCGGACACAAGTTGCAGGGAATCCCTGTCTCCTGTGGCAATAATACAATCATTATTATTCTCTTCACACACACGGGCAAAGGTGCCAAGGATATCGTCAGCCTCGTAACCCTCGCAGGATACCAGTTTATATCCAAGCAACGCAAGAAGTTCCTTGAGGGGCTGTACCTGAGAGGCAAGTTCCTCGGGCATACCTTTTCTTGTTGCTTTGTATCCGGAATATGCCTTGTGTCGGAAGGTGGGTGCTTTCAGGTCAAAGGCGATAGCCACCGCATCGGGGGTGGTATCATCCTTTATCTTCTGAAGCATTGTAAGAAATCCGTAAATGGCGTGGGTATACTGGCCGTCTTTTGTAGTAAGAGGTCTGATTCCGTAATAAGCACGGTTCAGTATACTGTTGCCGTCAATTGCAAGTAGTCTCATAATTTATACATCACATCCACAACTTTTCCGTTTCTCATATATACACGGGGTACGCGCTTGGAAACAGCGCAGACAATCTCGTAGTTAATTGTTCCTGCAAGTTTTGCAAGGGAACTTGGTGTAGGCGCTCCGTCTTCACCACCTGAGAAAATCACAACCTCCGTGCCGATTTTCACATCTTCTATATCAGTTACATCGATTATGGTCTGGTCCATACATACTCTGCCCAGAATTTTTGCTTTCTTGCCATTTACCAACATATATCCTTCATTAGAAAAATCACGGAAATATCCGTCAGCATAACCAACAGGCACAGTTGCAACCACCATATCTTTATCCGCTACAAATGTTCTGCCGTAACTTACAGAAGAACCCTCTCTCAGTTTCTTGACATGAGCAACCTGTGTTTTAAAAGTCATCGCTGGTTTTAGGTTTATGGCAGAACCCAACGCAGGATTAGGAAGAAGTCCGTAGAGGATAATTCCTGCACGAACCATACTGAGATGAGTTTCCTTATAATATTCAACAGCACCGCTGTTTGCGTGATGCACAAGAGGAAATTCTAAGTCTCTCTTTTTAAGTTCCTCAACTGTAAATTTCAAGGCATCAAGCTGTTTTCCTGTATATTCTCTGCCATCCTCGCCCTCGTCAGATACAGCAAAGTGAGCCATAATTCCGCAGGGGTTAAGATTTGGGAGATTGCAAACCTTTTCAATCTCATCGATAGAGGCATTGTCACGGGGAAAACTCTGACACATAAAACCGATTCGGCTCATACCTGTGTCAATCTTGATATGCACATCAATCGTAGCACCTGTTTTTACAGCCTGCTCAGATAGAAGCGTTGCATATTCAAGGCTGTAAACAGCCTGTGTAATATCAAACTGTGCCAGTTTATCTGCAAGGGCAACCGGTGTGTAACCCAGAATAAGCACAGGCTCCTTAATACCTGAAAAACGAAGTTCCAGAGCCTCGTCAATATTGGAAACAGCAAAGAAGTCGGCACCAAGATTGGAGTAAAGCTCTGCCAGTTTATTGGCACCATGACCGTAACCGTCAGCCTTGACAACACAGCAGATTTTTGATTCACAGATGTGAGACTTTATTGCTTTGAAGTTGTGCTCTATAGCGTCCAGGTCAACCTCAACCCAGGTTCGTTTTATTTTATCAAGTTCCATAATTTAAACCTCCTGCAAACCAATTTTCCAGAGTGCCAGATAATGGAAATAAAAAACTATATACCTATATTAATTATATTACCAAGAGGCGAATAAATCAATATTTTTACGCAAATAAAAAGCCTTCTCCCCAAAAAGGAAAAGGCTATAATTCATTCAATCTGTCTGCGTTTTCTATTGCTGATTACAAGGTATATTATTACTACAAGCAACGTCAGTAAACTTATCCATTGAGATGTAGATAATATCCACAGGTGACCGCGGATCTCATCACCCCGGAAGAATTCCAGCGTAAATCTGATTACTGCATATATAGAAAGATAAACAAGCATCAATCTGCCTTTGCACTTACCCTTCATATAAAGTGAGAGAAGAAGTAAAAACAACACAAGAAGCAAGAAAGCCTCTGCAAGTTGCACAGGGAATCGTGCTACATACTCGTGTTTTCCTGGGGAGAGAACTCTGCCCATCAGTCCGTATTCCCACTCTACACCATAACAACAACCTGCAAGGAAACACCCCACTCTGCCAAAGGTGTGAAACAAAGGAATAACCACTGCAAAAACATCGGAGAAAATTCCAAGGGGGTGCTTCTTGTGACGAATCCACAAATATCCTGCAAGGAGTCCCCCATATAGACCGCCATAAAAAACAAGACCGCTTGAAACATCAAGAAGATATTTAAAGAAATCTTTTTTATTGCCGAAGTCATCCCAGAGTGTAAAGGCGAAGATGATATCTTCTACTCTTGTTAGTGCATAAAGAATATGGGCACCAAGAAAAACTCCCAGACCTGCTATAACAGCAGTAACGAAAACATCGTAAAAATCAAATTGTTTTTTCTTTGAGAGAACAATAATTACAATAGCAGAGATAATTATACCAACGATTGAAAGAATACCATACACAGGTAACTCAAATCCAAAAACAGAAACATAAGGAAGCATAGGCTTTATCTCCTGCTGTCCAGAAAACTCTGCAAAATAACTGTTGCAGCTACCTGGTCGATAACAGCCTTACGCTTTTTGCCACGGGTGTTGGTATCGTTAAGATATCCGTGAGCAGTAATAGTAGTACAACGCTCATCCCAAAGAACAGTTTCTATGCCAAGTTCATCAGAAAGCTCCTGTGCAAAGGAGCGGGCATTCTGCGCACTTTCCCCCTCGGTGCCGTCCATATTGCGGGGAAGCCCCACAACTATGAGTTCAGCCTTTATTTCTCTTGCTGTATCGGCAACTTTTGTAAGCAGAACTTCTCTGCGTTTTTCGGCTATAACTGCAACAGGAGAAGCCAGGTATTCTGTTTTATCCGATGCGGCAATTCCTGTTCGTGCTTTACCCAGATCCACAGCCATTATAATCATAATAATTCCTCACAAATTTAATTGTAATCAAAGAAGATTGTCAGAACATATAAATCCTCTGACTCTTCGGTTTCAACAGTTTCGTTGTTGACAGTCACACCATCAAGGAGTTCATTTGCCCTTGAAATACACTCAAAAATCAGATATTCACCGCTGAGAAGTGAGTCCTTTGCACTATCATAGTCCAGATAATAAGGGTCGATATAAAGATACACCGCCTCCTGTTGCTTTGTGGCGGCATCTGCAATTGCCCGAGCAATTACATTAAGATTCTCTTCATCAATACCTGTAATGGTTACGCTGTTGTGAGCGTAGAAACTCATATTCTCAGAGTCACACTCAGGAACAAAAATATTGAAGTTAACAGGACTTTCCTCGTCTGTACCGCAGATTTCTTCTTCGGTGAGAGTTTCATAGAGGGGTGCGATAGTACGTTCCAGAAGTGCCTGCTCGGTAGTTATATTGAAGTGGTCGTAGTTTGTATCTCCATCATCATTATCATCCCAGGTAACATCAAGATAATACCAGTTGTCCTGTATAAGCACACAATTCCACATATGAAGCTCGTTGTTACCTCTGCCATAGACATAGTAACTCTCCAGCCCCACTAGACTTAAGAGAAGCTGTGTACCGCGGGTGTATCCCTCGCAAACAGCCTCACCATTCACAATAGAGCCATAGCTTGTATAAATATCAGTTTTACCCTGTGCCTCACCGTTGATATCCGCATACTCACATTTTTCTGCAAGTTTATCGTGAACATAAAGTTCCCTGTCAAAGTAACTGAGATTGCCGGGCATACCTGCGAAGATTTCTTCGATTTCTGCTTTCATCTCACCTGCTGAGGCAGTTACCTGGGAGGCACTCATAGAAGATGTGAGCAAAAGGTATGTAGTACCGCCTGTTGTGTAAAAAGAGAAGGAATTATTCAGCCAGAAAACCTGGGGATGGTCATAATTGAAGGCAGAAATAATCAGATGTATTTCTGCTTCTGTGAGAGTTGAACCCTTCACAGAAACAGGACTCAGATTGTAAATTCCATCCTCCGACTCTTCAGATATGATAAAAATATTTTCTTCAATAAGCTGGTAATACATGCGCTGAGCATCACTTGTGAGGGTTTCGTATCCCTTTGTAAGCCGGGCGCTTTTATATAAATCAATACCAAAATCCAGCACCTTAGAGTCAACTGTATCATAACCCGCAATTTCCTGAGAAGATTCTGTAGATTCGGTATGAGTATTTTCCGTATTTGTGGTGTCCTCATTGCCCCCATTGTTACAGCCAAAGAGGGATAAGGATAACAAAAGTATCAGTAAGAGAGAAATAATCTTATTCTTCATATACACTCCATATTTTTCGTAAAAGCATTAATAAATCAACTAAAAAGCGGCAGAAATCATCCGCCCGAAAAAAGAGAAATAAAGGGACAGCAGAGTGCTGTCCCTTTTTGTTTTTATTGATAGCAAGGAATTACTTGCTGAGTCTCTCCTTGAGAGCGTTAAGCTGATCTCTGAGCTCCTGGGGCAGTCTGTCGCCAAACTTCTCATAGAACTCCTCGATACCTGCTGTCTCACCCATCCACTTGTCGTTGTCAACTTCAAGGATGCTCTTGAGAACTTCAATATCCATATCGAGACCTTCAAGGTTGATATCCTCAGCAGAGGGAACATAACCGATTGCTGTCTCGTTAGCATCAGCCTCGCCGTTACAACGCTTAACAATCCACTCAAGAACGCGGAAGTTATCGCCAAATCCGGGCCAGAGGAAGTTGCCTTCGTCATCAAGACGGAACCAGTTAACATTGAAGATCTTGGGAGCGTTCTCGCCGAGAACCTCACCCATATCAATCCAATGCTTGAAGTAGTCACCCATGTGGTAACCGCAGAAAGGAAGCATTGCCATGGGGTCACGGCGAACAACACCAACTGCACCTGTTGCTGCTGCTGTTGTCTCGGAAGCCATGATAGAACCTACGAATACACCATTGTTCCAGTCTCTTGACTGATATACAAGGGGAGTTGTCTGAGCGCGTCTGCCACCGAAGATGATAGCAGAAATGGGAACGCCCTGTGTTGAATCAAACTGGTCGCTGATGCAGGGACAGTTCTTTGCAGGAGCTGTGAAACGGCTGTTGGGATGTGCGCCCTTCTTGTCGCTCTCTTTGCCGTTCCAGGGCTCACCAATCCAGTCAACTGCGTTTGTGGGAGGATTCTTATCGAGGCCTTCCCACCATACTGTATTGTCATCAAGATTGTGAACTACATTTGTGAAAATTGTACCCTGCATTGTAGATGCAAGAGCATTGGGGTTAGACTTAACGTTTGTACCGGGAGCAACGCCGAAGAAGCCGTTCTCAGGGTTGATAGCATAAAGTCTGCCGTCAGGGCCCTTACGCATCCAAGCGATATCGTCACCAACTGTCCAGACTTTGTAGCCCTTTGCTCTGTAACCCTCGGGAGGAATGAGCATAGCCAGGTTGGTCTTACCACAAGCGGAGGGGAATGCTGCAGAAACATATGTTACGTTGCCATCGGGATCTTCGATACCAAGGATGAGCATATGCTCTGCCATCCACTCGTTCTGCTTACCAAGATAGGAAGCAATACGGAGTGCAAAGCACTTCTTACCAAGAAGAACATTACCGCCGTAACCGGAGTTAACGGAGATGATGTAGTTATCCTCGGGGAAGTGACAGATGTATCTCTTCTCCTCGTCAATATCGCAACGGGAGTGAAGGCCCTTAACCCAGTCCTCACTGTCGCCGAGTGTATCAAGTACAGCCTTACCTGTACGAGTCATAATATCCATGTTAAGAACAACGTAGATAGAATCAGTTACCTCGATACCAATCTGAGAAAGAGGTGAGCCGATGGGACCCATAGAATAAGGGATAATGTACATTGTTCTGCCCTTGTAGCTGCCACGAGCAATATCAAAGAGCATCTCGTATGCTTCCTTAGGATCCATCCAGTTGTTTGTAGGACCTGCGTCCTCTTCGTTTCTGGAGCAGATGAATGTTCTGCCCTCAACACGAGCTACGTCGTTAACAGCTGTACGGTGGAGGTAACAGCCGGGGAGCTTCTCCTGATTGAGCTTGATCATCTCGCCTGTTTCACAAGCCTGAGCTCTGAGAGCCTCAACCTGCTCACGGCTACCGTCAATCCATACTACCTCATCAGGTGTAAGGAGAGCTTTCATTTCATCAAGCCAATTGAGAACTGATTTGTTATTTGTCATATTAATTAAACTCCTTTCGGTGTAATTACTGTATTTGACCTAAAGTCATATATATTGTACCATAAAGCAAAATTTATGGCAATATATTTTTTGTTATATAATTGTTAAATGTTTAACAAATTTTTATCTCATTTCACAAATAATCAATGGGCAAAGTGGCAATTGCATTAAGGTTACTCTCTGCTATATTTCCTGAAAGGAATTCATAATAAGCCTGAGAACCAACCATAGCCCCGTTGTCACCGCACAGAGAAAGCTGAGGTACATAGAGTTTGCAGCCCTTTTCTTTGCAAAGTCTCTCTAGTTCACGGCGGAGAAGTCTGTTTGCAGAAACACCGCCTGCGGCAACGATTGTATCAACACCCAAGTCTGCTGCAGCCTTGAAAAGATTATCTGTGAGACAATCAACAACAGCCTTTCTGAAAGAGGCACACAAGTCCTCTTTGCAAATCTCTTCCCCTTTCTGCTCTGCATTGTGGTGGAGATTAATCACCGCTGTTTTAAGGCCTGAGAAACTGAAGTCATAAGGTGAACCTGCAACTGTGGGGTGTGGCAGAGTGTAGGCATTTTCGTTACCTTCCTCGGCAACTCTGTCAAGTTCGATACCACCGGGATAGGGCATACCCATTGTACGGGCAGCTTTATCAAAAGCCTCACCGGCAGCATCGTCACGGGTTGCACCGATAACACGCATCTTTGTGTAGTCCTCTACCATAACAATGTGGCTGTGTCCTCCTGATACCACAAGGCATAAAAAGGGAGGCTTAAGCTCAGTATGTGTTATGTAATTAGCCGCAATGTGTGAGCGCAGATGATGAACAGGCACAAGAGGTTTGCCTGTTGCAAGAGAAAGTCCCTTTGCAAAGTTCACACCTACAAGGAGCGCTCCGATAAGTCCCGGTGCAAAGGTTACACCGATTGCATCAATATCAGAGAGATTGCACTGAGCCTGCGCGAGTGCTTCTCTTACCACTGCGGAGATAGACTCGGCATGTCGGCGGGATGCAATCTCCGGCACAACTCCGCCGTATAATCTGTGTTCTTCAACCTGAGAAGCAACAACCGAAGACAGAACTTTTCTGCCGTCTTCCACAACTGCTGCGGCGGTCTCGTCACAGGAGGATTCTATACTTAAAATTTTCATATCTTTCCCCTCTCAATCTGTCAGAAGAAAAATTGGCAATTATGAATGACGGAAACCGCAATTATGCAAACCGCAAATTTCCACTTATATATAAAGTATAACATAAAATCAAGTACTATACAATCATATATGAAACAAAATTTTGCGGAATATTTTTATATTTTAGTGGACTAAATTTGTAACAGATGATATAATAAATAAGAAGGGATTTCTTCCACTCACAAACAAAAGGATGTGTAATTTATGAAAACAGACGAAAACAAAAACCGTAAACAGATTAAAGGCACAAAGAGAGAAATAACCTTTGTAAATATCGCCATGCTTCTGCTTGGTATTATGCTGATAATCTTCCCCGAAAAATCCGGTGACATAGTCTGCATTACCGCAGGTATTATCCTTGGAATATGGGGACTTGTCCGCCTTATTGCATACTTTGCATCAGGTAAAGTTGAGTCCTTTGAGTCTTTTGCTCTTGTACAGGGTACCGCTTTACTTGCATTTGGTATTCTGTTTATTATCAATCCCGGTATTCTCAAAACATTCCTTACTGCCGCTCTGGGTATTATCCTTATTGTCAGCGGTGTAATGAAGCTTCAGTATGCCGTTGACCTGTTAAGGCTTAAGGCTAAACTCTGGTACCTCTCCCTCCTTGGTGCGTTGGTGTCCATTACTCTGGGTGCAATAGTATTCTTCAATCCCTTCAACTCTGCAAACTGGCTTATGATTTTCATTGGTATCGCCCTTGTGGTAAACTCTCTGTGGGATATTATTTCTGTCGTTGCACTTTCAAAAGTTATAAGCGGCAAAGACAAAGAGATGATTGACGTTGAGCCTGTAGAGGAAAACAACACGACTGCTGACACAGCAGAATAAATCGTCCACAATTACTTAACACATAAAGAAAAGTCTGCTACCTTTTGATAGCAGACTTTATTTTTTATGTTGATAAATTAACCGAATATTTCTTTGTAATCGGATCTTGCTTTGCGGATAATCTCCAGGGCTTTTTCTCTGCCGCTTACTTCATTAACAGCTGTGTTTTTGTTCTCCAGATTCTTGTAAACCTTGAAGAAGTGCTTCATTTCTTCAAATATATGTACAGGCAGGTCTGTGATATCCTCATACTGATTATAGCTGGGATCACCAAAAGGAATAGCAATAATCTTATCATCAGCTCTGTCGTTATCAATCATAGAGATAACACCGATGGGGTAAGCGCGTACAAGTGTGAGAGGAGCAAGAGGCTCTGAGCAAAGCAGAAGCACATCAAGGGGATCCTCGTCCTCACCATAAGTCTTGGGGATAAAGCCATAGTTTGCAGGATACTGGGTTGATGTATAGAGGATTCTGTCCAGCATTATGCAACCTGTTTCCTTATCAAGTTCATATTTTGTTTTGCTGCCCTTAGAGATTTCGATAACACACACAAAGTCGTCAGGCTTGATTCTTTTTGCAGCAATATCGTGCCATATATTGGACATATACCATTCTCCTTCCAGATTGAGTATATAACATTATACCACTAATTTTCAAAAATGCAAGTTTTACCAACAAATCCTGCAAAAAGCAAAAAACAGGTTGTATTATTACAACCTGTTTTTGTTTGGATCTGATTTGTTACCAGCAACTCAGTCTTTCTTTTTTACCTCATAACCCAGAGAGATAATAAGTCTGATTGTCTCCAGAGCTGTGTTGCGGTCATACTCTTTTTCGTTATCAGACAGTTCATCATAGGGTACCAGGCAGGGAGTTGTTTTTTTGCTGTCATCACGGACTTCGCCGTATATCCAGCCTTCTTTTATCCTGCCAACAGCCCACACCTCGTGAACGTTCTCTGCGATTTTCTCTGTAAGCTCCAGCAAATCCTCAGAAAGCACCACAGCCGAAGTATCAACAGGTTTTGGTGTGTACATACATCTTCCTCCTAAAACTTATATCGTAAAAATTACTGAATCTTCAACACGCCTTTGTAAATCTCATAGGGGCTGTCATAAGCCTTGTAGATGCAACTGTTTCCCTTTGCTCTGTCTTTAGCCAGAATGTGAAGGTACATTGAAACAGCATCAAGTCTGTCGTAGTTATTATCTGTAATAGTTTTTTCGTCCAACACCACATCATCAGATATGGTTGCGCTTCGGGCTGAAACAGACGGAATCCGCGGTGCTTTCTCATCACATTCAACAAGGCAGGGATGGAATTTTAGTTTAAGTTCCTTTGCTCCGTTTCCATCCACAAAGGCATATGCATCCAACTGCTCTTTTGCAGGAGTTGTAAATCCGCCTGTACGGATAAATGCATTCCAGCGCCGATGCTCAAGCCAACAAAGTCTGTAATACAGTGCTTCTCTATCTTTTTCATCAGGAAGATCGTTTCTTGTTGAACTAAGCTCAACACAAACTTTTCGCAGATATGCGTTGAAAACCTGTGAATCCTCTGTAACGCAACAAGCATTATCAAAGCACCAGGACTTTGTAACTACACCTGCTGAGAAGTATTTATAAGGTATATGCAGACCTCTTGCAATAGATGACCAGTATTTGTACTCATCCGAGAGTACACCTTTCATTTCATCCTTGCCGTAGAGTCTTATGTTTTCACCTTTCTTATTATATGTATCATTAAGTTCCATAGCTGTGCCGTATGTCTTTGACATAAATACATTGTCATAGTTGTACACATCGCTGAAGTTACCAAAAGCATTCATATACACGACAGAATCGCCTCTGTTGAAATTCAATGAATCACACACGGCCTTATCGTAAACAACATAATTGATTACAGCTCTTCGCTTTTTATTATTGCTTGACAACTCTCTGCCAATATAGCATTTAAGTTTATTTGCAACAAAAATGTTCTTCTCATCAGAACCGATTGCAACAACAAAGTAATCTGATTCACACAAAGTGAAGCCGTCACTACCCACAGGTTTGCTCAGAACATCAGATAATTTACCTGTCATGGCATCAGTTGTAAAATATCGCATTGTAAAATAGGGATCTGCTTTTTCTTCTGTTGCACTGTAAACTCTGAGAAGCTCTTCGTCACAACAAGAGGCTTCTGTCTTTAATATATCCTCGTTGATAAGATTTATTCTGTCCTTGAAAGAGGCTTCAGGTTCCTGGGATACAACATTAATATGCAGTTTCACATCAAGCATCTGTCCCATCCAGTATGTTGCCAGAAACATCTGCATACCAATTGAACCGCTGCCGATAATTGTAACATTAAGATCCCTGGGATTCTCTTTATTTCGTTCTCCAATACCGACAAGAGGTTCATAGAGAGGAACATCTGTCAGCAGATTGTATACAAGATTCTTATATCCGTCTATAACTCTGATAAGAGGTCTTTCCTCCTCAGAAAGTATATTCTCACTTTCAAGTTTTTTGTTAACACAGTTTACAAGATGGGTTGCTGACGCATTGCTTGAGAAAAGATAAACACAGGCACCGCGGAGTTTCACACCGCTGTTAAACTCTGAAAGCAAAGAGAGCGTATGCAGGTTGTTGTCCTCTTTTTCGTCAATAAGAATATAGTTAAACCTTGTTTTTAGCGCTCTGCGAATCCATCCGCAAATATTGATGTGAAAGATATCATCTGTCAGGCAGATCGCTCCCAGACTCTTGGCAGAAGCAATCCGCTCAGAAATTGCCTCGTCATCTCTGTCTATATATGCATCAGTAAACACAACCACAGGTTTTCTGATTTTATCTTTCTTCTTTGTGGATTCAGATTTCTCCTGCTGACTGTCACTGCTCTCCTCTACAGGAAAGCTCAGATCATCATCAAGAATTCTGCCCTTATTATCTTCTACACCTTTTGATTCTTTTCTCTTTTTATAATTATCAATAATGCTCTCTGCAAGAGCAAGAGAACTGTCGTTAAGTTCAGAAAAAACATAGAACTCTTTGAAGGGATTCTTGAACCTGAGAAGAAGTTTAGGGAAGAATCGTGTGAGAATATCAAAGATAATTGCACCGCTGGCAAGGGGAGCAAGGACAGTTACTAGACAAGCGTGAAGTCTGTATAAAAAAAGAACAAGTCCGCTTGTGATAAATCCTGTCTCACTCATACTCCTTGCAGCAGAAAAAACAATGCTGACATCTTCATCAATAGCAAAGGTTCTGAGAGCCTGTGTAATACTGCGTACTATATGGGCTATCCAGGGCATTTCTACCGCATATTCACCCATAGCATCTAAAGTTTTATCAGACAGCAACTCATTTGCAACTGCAAAATCTATATACACACCGGTTGCCAATCTCATCGCTACTACAGAGAAGAACAAAACTGAGGAAACTATGAGAATTTTCGAACTCAGAGATGTTAACTTCCGTTGCCAGAACAAATAAAAGCACAACGCTACAGCGCCAAGGAAAAGCACCCAGGACGCAATCAAAGACGCATAAATCCAACCTGTCATTATAACCAAATCCTTTTTACACGAAATTTATCAGGACTCAAAAATCGCTCTGATTTCTGCTTCTGTAAGTTGATTTTTCTCAATAAGAGCATCAACAAAAGCGTCAATCTTTGCTCTGTTTTCTTTGAGAATTCCCATTGTAATTTCAAATTCTCTATTAAGAATATCATTTACAACTTTTCTTGCATCGTCACCCATAGAGGATACATCAACTCTGTCTGTGCCGATAACAGAAAGGCCGAACTCCTCGCTCATACCCCAGGAGCAAACCATATGCATAGCTACATTGGTTGCACTTCTCAGGTCTGCAGAGGGGCCTACAGATACTCCGTCCTCGTCACCGTAATACATAATCTCTGCGGCACGGCCAGCAAGGGATGTGCGTATATGTGCAAGTAACTCGGATTTTGTACGAGGACCTTTTTCTGCCTTTTCACCGGGCATCATATATCCACCGTAGTCACCGCGGGACACGATGGTAACATAAGAAGGCATATCACCGGAATGATAGCACAGCAGAGCGTGACCTGCCTCGTGACGGGCTGTGCGGAGGATTTCTTCCTTTGTACGCTCTCTTGCATCACCGCTGTTGAAGGTCTCAAAAGCCTCGTCAAGAATCTCGTCTGTAACCTTCCGTTTGCCATCCCTGAGAGCAGTACGGAGAGCAAGGTTAAGGATAGAATCAAGGTTTGCAAGGCTCTTTCCCATTGAACGGGTACCGATATTCATAATGGTGTTATCGCTGATTTCAAACAAGGGGTTCTTTGAGATTTTGGCTCTCAGGTGCTCTTCCCTGCTTTCTTTTGAGGGAAGTCCGATATAGATACGTCTGTCAAATCTTCTCATCAGCGCTTGGTCAAGACTCTTTGCACTGCCCTCTTCCACCTCAAAATTTGTAGCCGCAAGGACAAACACAGGCTTTGCAGGGTTTGTTTTGAAGCCGTCCATCTCAGTAAGGAATGCTGTGAGAATTGCATCTGTGCCGGGGTTATAGCCTGTACGCTCCTTGGCAATTGCATCAATTTCATCAATAAACACAATGGAGGGGGCATACTTTCGGGCAACCCTGAACAGCTCGTGAACCGCCTCTTTGCCTCCTGTGAGGAAGTCGTTACCCTCCTGACTGATAAAGGTAACATCAGACTCACCTGCAGTTGCCTTTGCAAGTAAGGTCTTACCTGTTCCGGGAGGGCCGTAAAGAAGAATACCCTTGGGTGCGGCAACACCTGTACCCGAGTACTTTCTGGGATTCTTCATATAATCAATAAAGAACTGAAGTTCTCTCTTTGCATCTTCGCAACCGCGGACATCGCAGAACTTGACATCGGGCTTTGACATCTTACCCATAATGCTATCCTGGTCCTCTGCATCAACAGCCACATCCATAGTAAAATCAAAGAGTGTGATTTCTGCACATTTGCCGTCTTCAGAGAGGGACTGTGCAGTTGAATAACCGATAAGTTTATTGGCTCTTGCCAGTTCGTTGAGGCTGTGCTGATAATGAATCTGATTACTGATTTCAATCATTCTTGCAGAAAGCTCCTCAGCCTTGCCAAACTCACCAATAATACCCATTGCACCCTCTTTGCTGAGAGATACAACCTCTTCGGGATTGATAACCTCTGTACCTTTCTGAATTATATAAACAGGGATATCAGTACACTTGGTAACATATCTGAAGAGAGTTCTGTTATCCGATTCCATATCCTCAACATTAAGATAGTCACAATCATCGCAAAGACCAAAGTGTAAATCACACAGCACCGCCTTTATGCCTTTTTCCTTGATAAGTGAAAATGCAGTATCATAATCCTTTGCTGTATATACAGTAAAGCCCTTTGCGGCAGTCTTTATCTCTTCTGCTGTGTTATCATCACCAAACACAAGAATTTCCACATCTTTTTCGGGTTCAAAGAGGGTGACAATATCCTCCTTATCCTCGGGAAGCTGAACCTTGATGCTGATAGACTCAATATCCGCCATATCAGTTGTAACATCATCAGTCTGCACAAGTCTTAAAAGTTCATAGAACTCATTATCAAAGAAGAGTTTTGAACGGCTGCTGACAGAACGGGCGTCAGCAAGTCCGCCCTCAGAATACAGGATGGCGGCATACACACGCTGGTCGATTTCCACATTGTATCCGAACTTATCCTCTACTGCCTTAACATGCTCTTCTACATTCTGCTTTGCAAGTCTGATAAGGTCAGAAGCGGTAATATGATTGAACATAACCACATTGCCCGTTGCAAATCGGGAGCAGATGGCTGTGGGGAAAAATGGTTCTTTTGTAAGAGGATTAATATCCTTTCTGATTGCACCAAGCACAACCTTCGCAGATACCCCTGAGAAGATAGTCTGCTCTGTACCCTCGTAAAGAGGTCTGCCTGCATTGGTTGTAAAGATGATTATAGTATCCTTGAAGGATACATCTTTTCTTGTTTTCTGGTCCTGACAATGACCTGCATCAAGAATCTGTAAGAACTGATGGATTATAACAAGGTGAGCTTTCTCAATCTCGTCAAAAATCAGAATAGACTTGGGATGCTCGTCAACAAATTTGGTAAGACGACCGGGCTGTGAATCCTTGTACACACCGTCACTGCCAAAGAGGGCAACCATTGAGTCCTCGTCAGAATAGTCGCTCATATCAAAGCGTTTGATATTCTCTCTGTCATAACCCATAAACTCGCCCATTTTTTCTGCGATGAAGGTTTTACCTACACCGGGAGGGCCTGCAAAAAGGAAAGTTGCAAGAGGTCTGCGGCGTTTTTTATCTGTCATATCAGAAACAACTGCTTTGAAAAGTCCCTGAATAACGCTGTTCACAGCATGGTCCTGTCCAAAAACAACCGAAAGGAGCTTTTTGCGGACATCCTTGAGTTTTTCAAGTTCAGTTGCAAGTTTTTCTTTAGGGTCTGTGGTATCTTCAACAGGAGCTTCTGCCACAGTTTTTTCACCTGATGCAGTCTGATTTCCCTCAGGTTGTTTACCAAACCAGAAAACTGCATCGCTGTCTTTTTTATTATCAGATACAATAGGTGTTTCGGATGCGGATACAGGCACAGAAACTCCTGTATTTACGAACTTCAGAATCTCACCTGACAAAAACTGCTCTACCAGGTCAGTTTTCTTTTCCAGAATACAATCAACAATTATATCTGCTGTAATCATATCCTTGCCCTTTTTTTCGGCCATTCTGGATGCTCTCCTGAACAGGCTGTCCACCTGGATAGCATTGTTGAAAGAATCTGTTGTTCTCACATTCATAGCGACAGCCATACCCTCAACTCTGCCCTTGACATTATCACCGATAGCGTTAACAAAGAAGTTAAGGCTCTCAAACTCGCTACCAACAAAGGTTTCTTTTGAAATCTCCCCTTCCAAAGCACGAACTGTATTAAGAACAACTACATTGAGAATATCCTCTACTGTAAAAAGGTTTTCTCCTCTTGCCTTTGCAACTTCTGTTGCCTTTTCAATTACATACTGCAGAAAAGGACTGTATTTAATATCACTCATTTATATCTCCTCTTTCTTATTAATTATCCCATATCATACGGAGTTCTTTGCGGAATTCTGAGAGATTCATCTCATCCACATCATCGATAACCCTAATTCCCATTTCATCCGCTCTTGCCTTGATATACTCTCCGTTTTTCTTGCTATCAAAAAGTCCTGCACACAAAAGCACCTTCTTTACATAAGGTCCCCCGAAACGTACCGCCACAGAAGAAAGCTTATACAGTTCATCCATTTTTACAAATCCTGCTTTGCAGGATACAAAAACAGGAACTACACCCTTCATCAGAATAATGTCTACTTCGTTATATACATCTGCACAGTCTTCGTTTTCCAGTTTGCCGTCCCAGTCAATATACACGCCTGTCAGAACATCCGAGAAGAAATCCATATCGTTTCTCCTCAGTTCAGTTGCAACATAAGCAGTATAAACCTCAAGAAGCTGCCCTGCTTTTGTCAGGCATCGCTTGACCTGGTCATTCTTGAAATCAAAGGAAAACCTGCCTGTTTTCCTGTCAAAACCATAGTTGCGTATCAATCCTGCATTCACAAACTTAATACACATATCTCTTGTGAGTACAAACTTTACGCCCTGTTTATCAAGATAATCCTTCGCCTCAGATTTTGTCGCCTCAAGGTGAATGTCCGCATCGGAATAAAACTTATCCCTCATTGCATCAAAGCCGTTAATATGAACATTCCATTCTCCGGAATCCACCCGGAAAATATCCCACATCTTCTTTATATCACAAATGAAGTCCTCGGTAAAATCCCATTCATAGGTGCCGTTCTTTTTCTCTTTATCTGTAACAACCCTTCCCCCATAAATTGACACAATCTCCTCTACAGAGAGTTCAACGGGAATTGTGCTGACTACACTTGCTTTTTCGTCACAATCGATAACTGTGTTTTTCCTTGCATCGATTCTGTGAAGCTGGATTCTATCACCGAGTTTTTCATAGAGCATACCCACAGCAACAAGGAAAAGTTCGTCTCCCCCTGAAAGGTCAAACACACAATCTTCGTTTTCCTCTGCAATCTTCATAAGCATCTCATAGATGCTGTGAATCTTATAAGATGTAACTTTTTTGGGTTCAATAATTGTGCCACTCTTTCTTGCCTCAAGGATTTTCCTGTAATCCTCAACGCTTTGGTTCATCTCCTTGTTACCCTTGCCCACAAGGACAAGTTTATGGGGAGCAAAAGCAAGGGCACCTGCAATATTATTTATATCGGCTCTGTCAAAAAATTCTATTAAAGTCATACTACACCCCTTTTAATAAAACATACAAAGTTTCAACAGGCTAAACTAACCCATACTGTATACATTTTACAAATTATTACAAATAAAGTCAATATACGATGTAGTAATTTTACATATTATTTATCGCAGAACATACAGAAAGCGGTCATCGTAAGATGACCGCTTTACCCCATTATTTTGCATTAAGTTTTTTCTTTAAAAGGATTCCATCTACCTTTGAGCCAATGGACAAGGAACATTGCAAAAAGCAACAGATTGTGGATAATCATACACGCCCAAGCGGATACAAGTCCCATATGCAGAAAGGTAACACAGATAAATGTGCCTACAATACGCACTCCCCACATACCGATTATATTGAAAACAAAGGGAGTCATTGTTTTGCCAAGCCCCTGAAGCATTCCCTCAATAACAATGGAAACTCCGTAGAAAGGCTCTGACACAGCAACCATCCTCAGCACCACAGCACCAAGCATAATTACCTGTGCATCCTTTGAAAACAGGCTCATCATAAAAGGAGCAAAGATAAACAGAAGTGTACCCGATATAATCATCAGTACTGTTTCTATAAACATTATCATCCGCGCCAAAGAGTGAAGCCGCTTTTCATCCTTTGCACCCAAGGCATTTCCTGCCAGAGTTGCCGCCGCTGTCTGCATTCCGTATCCCGGGATATAGAAGGCGGATTCAACTGTATTTGCAATAGTATGTGCCGCTGTTGATATTTCTCCCAAAGAATTAATCATCGAGGCAAATGCAACATATCCAAAGGAGGTTGCAAACCTCTGGAGCATATTAGGCAAAGCCACCTTGAGGCAAGGCGCAAGAATCTCTTTATCCGGTTTTACAGAATAACCTTTTGGTGAGATTTCTTTATGTCTGAACACAGCGATAGTAATCAGCACACCTCCCGCTACAAATGAGACGGCACTTGCAAGTGCCGCACCCTCAACGCCTAAATCTGCGCCCCACATTGTAAAACTGTAACCGAAAATAGTCAGCACTCTTACAGGATAAATAAGCAGGAAGTTTAATGCAACATTTATCACATTAACCAGTATGCCAACCAACATAGGTGTCTTGGTGTCTCCTGCAGCTCTCAGAGTTGTGCCGAAAATAATAATAGCACAACGGAAAAGCATAGGAGCATACAGGATAAAAAAGTATCGTGCTGCAAGGCTCTGAATCTCCCTATCCACCTGCATCCACACAGGCACAAGAGAGCTGAGTGAAAGTGTCAGTACAGTAAAGAAGATACCCGACACCAGCACCGCAAGGACCGACTGAGCAGATGCTCTGCGGGCAAGCTGCGTCTTACCTGCACCCAGGCACCTTGCAATAAAGGACAGAAAACCTACACCCAAGGCAGAAACACTTGAATTCACAAGCCAATTAACGGTAGTTGTAGAGCCGACCGCCGCAGTTGCATAAGTACCCAGAGAACCAACCATTGCAGTATCGATATACTGCACCGCAGTCTGCATAAGTTGTTCAAGCATTGTGGGCCAGGCAAGTGCAAAGATTGTGGCAACCATACCCCATTCAATTTTGACCTTAGTATTTTTAGTCATAAAAGCCTCGTATCATTATTTTTTGTACTTATCCAGAACACTCAAGAAAGCTCTGAGGCTCTCAACAAGATAGCTTATGTTTTTCTCCTCACAGATTGTATCTCTCTTGGTATGAATTCTGTCCATATAAAGACCAAGAATCCGACTGCGCTTAACAGCCGCTATTGCAACACCCAAAGGAAACCCTGCCTGATCAGAAGGATAATAGGTTGTTGAAGATTTTTCAAAATGCACTTTTATATTCTCATTATCCGAAAAAGCCTTTCGCAAACATTCTCCATATTTCCCTCTTGCAGGTTTGCTCTCAACTATCAGCAGGTTGTCACCATCTCCTACACAATCCATATTTATAAGTAACTTGTTCTTCATCTGATTTTTATGGATTTTGCGGAAATATGCAGAACCGAAAAGTCCGTTTTCTTCGTTATCAAAGAAAACAAAAGCATATCTGCTACGCTCCTCAGAACTCATAGAAAACATAAGCTCACACAAGGCAACAACACCTGATGTATTATCGTTAGCAGTATGTTTATTGGGAATACCAAAAATAAACACAAGGAGAAACAAACCAATAAACAAAAACAGGGATGTAAAATAATGAATATAAAAATCATCGGTAATGTATCCAAGCAGGTGATTCATAAGCATAATTACCACTATGAACGGTATGCAAATAAGAACACTGTAAAGCACAGAGAAAAGGATATTCTTAGGCATAATGAAATTTGGGAAAGGAAGTACCGCACAGGTATCATAATGAGCTGTAAACACAACCTCTGCTTTTGCTACATCCCCCACTACAATGTTGCGGTTATCAGGAAATCCTCCTTGTTCAACCTTTGCATGGGGGATATTCTCTTTTATGAATTCAATGAATCTTGTTTTCTGCTTTTTTGTTTTTCTTACCTGATATTCCTCAAGTATTTTATTTGAAATCCAGTTCATAAATTAACCTCTCGTTTAATAAAAACTCACCTTGAATAGAGTACAAAAAATAAGAGAATTTGTCAACAATACAGAAGAAAAAAGCCTGTGTAATCACACAGGCTCTTACTGTAATTTTCACAAATTATCAGAACAGACTCTTCATCCAGTTCCAGATTGTAAAGTTATCTGCAAAAGGATAGGTAAATATTCCAATAAAGAATATTACAACTATAACTGCAGGAACAACGTATGTCATATAAGGCTTAATCCATCTGCCGATTTTAACACCTTTTCCTGCGTTCACTTCCGAGAGGAAGTTGTCAAATCCCCAGCCCTTACCACTTACACAGAAAAGCACATAGCAAAGAGAACCCAAGGGCAGGAAACAGTTGGAAACAACAAAGTCCTCCAGATCAAGGATTGAAGAATCAGAGGCAAAGGGAGTTATGCCTGACAACAGGTTGTATCCCAATGCACAGGGTACGGAAAGCACAAGGATTACAAGGCAACAGATAACACAAGCCTTTATTCTTTTCCACTTGGTAATCTCCATTACTGATGCAAGTATGTTCTGGAATACAGCAATTACCGTAGACATAGCCGCAAAGAACATAAACAGGAAGAAAAGCGATCCCCACCATCTGCCGCCGGCCATATTATTGAACACCTTTGCCATAGCAACAAAGAGGAGACGAGGACCTGCTGTAGGCTCTACATCAAAGGTAAAACAAGCAGGGAAAATAATCAGACCTGCGGTGATTGCAACAAATGTATCCAGCACAAGGATATTGACAGACTCACCAACAAGTGAGCGTTCCTTGCCGATATAACTGCCGAAGATAGCCATTGAGCCGATTCCAAGGCTGAGAGTAAAGAACGCCTGATTCATGGCACCAACAATAACAGATCCGTTAATCTTTGAAAGTTGAGGCTTAAGATAGAAAGTAAGACCTTCCTTTGCACCGGGCAGAGTAAAACTGTTAATTGTAAGTACAACCATCAGTAAAAGCAGAACAATCATCATATACTTTGTGATTCGCTCTACACCATTTTGCAGACCGAAAGACAAAAGCAGGAATCCCACAACCACAACAATTGCCATAAAACCAACCATTACAGCAGGATTCTGTTGCATATGCAAAAACAAACCTTCAGAGGCTTTATCTGTAATCCCCGTCATATCTCCTTTGAGGAAACCTAAGAAGTAATAAAGAATCCAACCTGCAACAGATGTATAGAACATCATAAGCAGAGTATTTGCAATAAGTGTTCCGTAGCCGTGGATATGCCACTTTTGTCCCGGTTTCTGTAACTTCTGATAAAGCATAACAGGACTTGCCTGACTTGCTCTGCCAAGGGCGAATTCTGTCAGCATAACAGGAAGCCCCAGTATAAATAAAAAAATCAGATAAATAAATACAAAGGCACCGCCGCCGTACTCGCCTACCATCCATGGGAATTTCCATACATTGCCCACGCCGATGGCACAACCTGCACTGAGCAGGATAAAACCAAGACGACTGCCTAATCGTTCACGTTCCATATATCTCACCTTAAATAAAAAGATATATAGATTTTATCAAAAAGCAAAGGGATAGTCAACAAAAGCCCAGACACATTTTAGCATCAGAACAAATATCAAACATCATTGTTTTATAAAAAGACAAATCCACACAAAAGGGATTGTTGCGGATAATAAACTCTTTACTCTCATCCCATTTTTCGGCTAGAATCTTTACAATATCAGAGTATCAATTAACCATCCGTTATCTTAAATATTCACAATTTGTTAATTGACATTTTGTGTTGTTTATCGTATTATTGTTACATAAAACAACATACGCACGTAAAAAAACAAACAAAAAAAGGAGAACAGATAATTTGGAAGATATTTTTGACGAGAAGAAAATAAGAGCTGAACTCAAAAGACTTGATGATTTTACCGGACTTAAGGGTGCAACCCTGCCAATCAAATTCGGCAAAGCAAAAACAAGTCTCGCATACTTTTCACCCGCAAAAGACAATATGCACTTTTACTTTTCAAACTTCTATTTTCAGGATCCTGAATTCCCTGTGGAAGATAAGAATGATGTAATCCGTCATGAATACGCCCATTATATGGACTATGTGATCAATGGTGTCTGCGGACATGGAGTCACATGGAAGATGTGTTGCAACAGAATCGGTGCAAGACCTATCAGATGTTATAACATAAAAAACTCTGACAGATACCTTAAACTCCACGAAGCTGAGGACAGAGAAAACGCAGAACTCGATAAGATAAAAGTGGGTACACCCCTCACGCACCCTATGTACGGCAAAGGCACAATCATATCAATCACAGGCGAAGGTACCTCCCGCCTTGCAGTGGTAATATTTCCCGATGCAGAAAAGACCAAATATCTGTCTCTGAGCTGGGTTCACTCAAACCTGCTGATATAAAGCCACACAACACACAATCAATACCACAGACAAGGGGCAGTCATACAGGCACCCTAACTTCTTTTACAAAACAAGCCTATGAACCACAATTGTGATTCATAGGCTTGAGTTATGTTTGTATTAAATAATAACTGCTGAGCCGCCAAGTGAGTGTGAGGACTCAGAAACATCAAAAGTATAACAGAAGTTTAAATGATTACCTATTCATTTTCGTGCTTACTCATAATGCTTAATGATTATGCCCATGGGTCTTGTGACTTTGGTGTTCTGATGCCAACCATTATAAACTGCTCCCATAAAAACCATCTGCCGTCACCCTTCATTCTGAGCGAAAACTGTCTGGGACTGTCAGCACCGCCGCTTTTAAGCCATAAAGTCATATATCCTTCATTAACAGCGGAGTTGGGATTGCTTGAGATATCCACAGTAAAAGGTTCTGTGGGTGTATAATTATTCTCAGGAGTTGCACCCTTGAAATACGAGAAAGGCACATACCACTGACCATCACGGAATCTGTCATCAAGAAATGCAATTTCTGCACCACTCAAAGGTCTGGGACCACGGAGAAAATTAAGCATTTCAATTCCCACAGCCTTGTCAGCACCATAGGCACACAGAGCAAGAAGTGAAAGTGCTGCTGTCTTGAAAGGAGAATCAAGAGATGCCTCGGGCAAAGCCTGAAGTTCAGAAACACTCTCAGGAAGTTTTGTGAATGTAAATGTTTCTGTCTTATTACCTGCAGAATTCGCAGCATTATTAACAACACCGCTTACTGCTGAGTTTGCCGCACTTTTAAGTTTATCAAAAATTCCCATAGTTCATTTCTCCTTTTACGGTTTTTTAGTACCACATTCTGAACAAAACTTCATTTTGTTAGTCGCCTGACAGTTCGGACAAATCCATTCTTCTCTCACAGGCTTTTTTGTTCCGCACTCCATGCAGAAATTACCCTCGTTTGAATTAGCACAATTAGGACAAATCCACTTTTCAGCGGAGTTTGTATTTGCAGGATTCTGTCCGGGAATCATATTTGCAATAAAAGAAGGGACTTCTGCTTTTAGTTCTCTCACAATAATACTTGTAAACACAATTCCAAAAAACTTAAGAAGGTCATCCTTAACAATCTCAAGTGCTGCATTGCCTATTTCTGCAGGAGGATTCTGAATTTGTGAAAAGCTGAGTCCTGACGGAAACGCACTGTTTAGCCCCTTTAATATACTAAAGGAGACAGTATCAGCTATTACATTTTCAGGCATAGAAGTGCCAAAAAGATTATAGGTTTCCTGATCAGCAACATCATACTGAACATCTATGACAATGTCTGCATTTACAGCAATATCAACAGGAGGTTCGTATATTTGAACAATAATTTTTTTGGTTACAGTTGTCTGAAACATAGCATTACACCTCTAACAATGAATCAGTTATTATTCTTAGGTTTCTCTTTGCGGTCAACCTTGCGATAAAGGAAGAAGTCGTTTCTTTCTGTAACCTGCATACTGCCCTTGCGAACATAGTCAGCTGCGTTGCTCTTCATACCAACACTCTTAAGCTGACCACGCATAATACCTGTAATAAGGAATCCGCCACCAATAGAAACAATCGCTGAAACAATAATATTAGCAAAGATCTCAATCAGGAAAGATAAACCGAAGCATACAGCTGCAAGTCCAGCAATAAAAGCGATAGTCAAAAGCCAATACTTCTTATTATCACAAGGCAGATCACCAACCATTTTGCCGGTCTGTCCGTTCATGGCAAAGGTATACTTCTTGCCGTTCCACTGAGTATTCAGCATCCATACGGGATAAAGAGCGTATTTTGCCTGTGCATTCTGAAGATTAATATATGTATTCTCAGCTGTTACAGTGTTATAACCTGTAACGGTTTTTCTGAACTCTTCCTCTGTGCTCTTTTTAATTCGCTCGTTTGCTCGTTCCACACTTTCTGCATCAGTTACATCATATTTATCTGCAAGATAACCTGCAAGGTATGCTGTCTGGAAAGGTACTGCGTCGGAGAAGTTATAGGGTTCTACAGACTCCATAAGTTCATCAGGCATCTTGCTGGAACCATCAACGGGCACTGTATCAAAACCTATATATCCTCCACGCTGTACTGAGTAATAACTGGTTTCAGTATAGTCGTAGTTAGAGTCACTCCACTTTCTTTCCTTTGTAGCCTTGTAACGGATAGATGCGGTAGCATCTGCATCAAAAAGCCAGAAAGGTACATATACACCTTTAACTTCTTCAATATGATTCTGATCCTTGAACACCTTAGGAAGAAGGATCTTACCTTCATAATGCTTATTAAGAGCATCAATAGCAGCTTTTTTATCCTGCATAAAAGGAATTACATAGTCAGGCTTAAGAGAACCCGAGAATTGTCCCATAAGAACAATGGGGTTGTCACAATAAGGGCAAGAGGTAGCGGCTGTTGTTTCGTCACCGATAATCTCACCGCCGCAGGACTTACAAACGTAAGTTCTCAGTCCGTCTGCTTCGCCTTCTCCCCACTGCTGACC
>SVPX01000016.1 GCA_015065665.1 Oscillospiraceae bacterium
CCTCCTTAATGACATAGTATCATTTGTAACTCTGTTATCATAACAGAAATTGAAACAAAATGCAAGTGTTTTTTTGAAAAACTTTTCTTGTTTTTTTTACAGATTTATTATATAATATAATGGTTAATTTATATATAATAGTATAACTATGCGTATTTTCGTTTTTTTCTATATGGAGGCGACTATTTTTTGTACAGAATTATAATGAATCTTCAGGAATATACACACAATATATCAGGTACAATTTGTCTTATTCTGGGATATCTTCTTGCCTGTGTGCTGTTTGTGCTTGTGATAGGACCTATGCACAACGCTATAAAGGGCAGAGCAGCCTGGTCAAATGGTGACGAATGGGTGGCAGAAAATGGCTATCTCTCAATGAATCCCAAAATGAGTTTTCATTGGATAGGGCTTTTGTCCGTTGTTGTTACACGACTGGGATTTACAAAGCGTGTCCGTTACAGGCAGAGGTATTTTGATGCACCTGTGCTGGGTACAATCTGGCTCTCTTTGTCAGGAATACTCACATATCTTCTGTGTAGTGCCATACTTGTTTTCTTTTGTGCCTTAATGGGGAGAGTCAATTCTTTTGATATTACAACCCCTACTATTGTGCCTCAGGAGCAGTTGCCTTTCTTCGGATGTGTATTCCATACTTCTTTTGCTATGGTGTTTTACGCATCAAGAATGTGTATCTATTCAGCACTCTTTAACCTTATCCCCATTGCTCCTATGGATATGGGTGAAATTTTATTTTTACTCATTGGTAAGCACTGGTCTGATGTAATAAAAAAGAATGACCTTTTTATTTCTGTTGGTCTGTTTTTACTTGCTTTCTTTGTGCTGGGTATGCCGGATAGTTTTGTGGTAACTTTCTCTACAGATATTATCACAATGATGTCCAGTGCGTTTAACTTTATTATCAATATTTTCTTATGATTAATCGGAGATGATAGTATGTTGTTCTCGTTTTTACGCGGAGATGTTAGTTTTCAGTCAGTTGTAATTCACATTGCAGTAGTTGCTCTGATGATATTCCTTATCCTGCCTGTACACGAATTTGCTCATGCAGGAGTAGCGTATCTGTTAGGTGACAAATCAATAAAGTATAAAAATCGTCTTTCTCTCAACCCTCTTCAGCATATTGATATTGCAGGTGCTTTGTGTATGCTGTTTCTGGGATTCGGTTGGGCAAAACCTGTACCTGTAAATCCCTATTATTTCAGAAAGCCTAAGCTTTATATGGGACTTACTGCTCTTGCAGGTCCTGTGAGCAATATCCTCTGCGGTATGCTTGGCGGCGGAACATACCTTCTGTTGGGCAATTATGCACCTCGCTTTTTGTTTGCTACCAATATGGGTGCTTTTGTCAGCCAGTTCCTTATTTACTTTATTTCTATTAATATTACTCTTGCTATTTTCAATCTTATTCCTATTCCGCCTCTTGACGGAAACAGAGTGCTGTCAATATTCCTTCCTGATAGTGCAGCCAACTTTATGATAAGAATTGAGAAATATACATTCATTATTATTATTGTGCTGTCTTTCACAGGTGTTCTTGATTTTATCATTGATTTGTGTTCACCTTTTCTTCTGAGACTGTGCTTCTTCTTTGCGGTGTAATTAATTTGTTGTTTGAGTAATATATTATTTGCCTTGTAAAATGTCAGAAAGGAGGCAGTAAGTTATGCAGAATCCAACACAGCTACAGTACAAGTTGCCTGTTTTTGAAGGACCTCTTGACCTTTTGCTTCTGCTTATCTCTAAAAACAAAATAGATATCTGCGATATCGAGATTTCACTGCTTCTTGAACAGTACATGGAGCAGATTACCGCAATGCAGAATGAGGATATGGATATTGCTTCGGAATTCCTTGAGATGGCATCCCGTCTTGTATATATCAAGTCTGTAATACTTCTGCCTAAACACGAGGAAGAAGCTGAGCAACTTAAGACGGAACTTCAGGGACAGCTTATTGAATATCAGCTTTGTCGTGCAGTTGCGGCTAAACTTGCACCTATGGTCAGCTTTGACAGATTCTACAGAGAGGCTTCTCCTGTGGAATTTGACCTTACATATAACAGAATCCATCCTCCCCAGGATATAGCAAAAGCCTATATAAATGCAGTCGGCAGAGGTAAGAGAAAACTACCTCCCAAAAGAGAGGCTTTCTCGGGAATTGTTGAGAAGAAGATTATCTCTGTAAGTTCTCGTATTATCCGTGTGATGCGTAACCTTTGGCACAAAAAGAACGTGCCTTACTCACAACTCTTTGAAGCTTGTCAGGGCAAAAGCGACCTTGTTGCTACCTTCCTTGCGGTGCTTGAACTTGTAAAAGGTAAGCGTGTTGTTATTGAGGGTGAGGGCGAGAATGCCACAGTTACTATGATAGAGGAGGGCAGACGATGAGTGAACTTAATATAAAAAATGCCATTGAAGCCATACTTTTTGCATCCGGCTCTTCTGTATCGGTAAGCAGAATGGCACAGGCTCTTGAAATTTCTGAAAAAGAAACAAAAAAACAGGCAGATATGCTGATGGAAGAATATACATCTGCAAATCGTGGAATAACAATTATCAGACTTGATGATTCATATCAGATGGTTTCTGCTGAGGAATATGCTCCTCAGATTCGTACCGTTATGGACTTAAGACGTAATACTCCTCTTTCTCAGGCGGCTATGGAGGTGCTGGCAGTAGTAGCCTACAACCAGCCTGTTACAAAGGCGTTTGTCGAGCAGGTAAGAGGTGTTGACTGCTCCGGTGTTATCGGCAGCCTTACAGCAAAAGACCTTATTGAGGAGAAGGGTAGACTTGAACTTCCCGGCAGACCTCTTGTTTACGGCACAACAGAGAACTTCCTCCGTTGTTTCGGTATTTCTGATTTATCTGAGCTTCCTGAGATTCCTGCTACAGATAAGGAATCCGGAGAGAATACAGATGGTGACGATGCACAGCTCAGCGTTTTCAGCTCTGAGAATGAAGCAGAGGCAGAAACCCATGCTCCTCAGGATGCAATGATTGCCGCATCTGTAGGTGAGATTATTGAAGAAGCTACAAAACCTGAGGAATCAGAAGATTAAGGCATAGAGGAGGATATCCTTGATATATGCACTTGCTATAGTGGTGCTGCTTATTATTCTTATTGCTGTACTGCTGAATCTTAATGTTATAATAAAGGCGGGTTACGATAAGGAAAAGCAGGTTTTCAGATGTACTGTTCATTACCTGTGGTTCAAATTTGTAATAGCACCTGAAGAAGAAAAGCGTACAAAAAAACGCAAAAAAGTAAAACAAAAGAAATCGGATGAAGAGAAGAAAACAAAGAAAAGTAAAGGTGATAATACCGCTCTGGACTTTGTAGAGTCTTTTCGTGATATTGTAAAAGGTATATGGAAGCTCCTTGGCTCTTTTCTGGGACGAACAATCCTCAAGAAACTCACCCTTAAACTTACGATAGCAGGTGAGGATGCAGCTCAGACTGCCATAACTTACGGTTGGGCAAACTCTATTGTCTATCCTATTGTGGGAGCAATTGTGGAGTGTGTAGAGGAGTACGAGGATCTGGATGTGAGTATTACTCCGGATTTTTCAGAGGAAGCAAAATCCGATGTAATCTTTGAGGCTGTGCTTAAAACCAGAGTCACAAAGATTATTGCTGTGCTTTTGGAGAGCAGAAAAGAAACAGAAGGTCTTATCTCTGCTTTCAGTAAAAAATAAATCACTTGGGATAAATCCTATTGGTTATATGAATTTGTAAAATATCCTGATTAAGTAAAGGAGAAATATATTATGAGCGAAAATTCCAAACAGCATCCTATTAACGGACTTATGGACACCACTCTTGAAAAAATCAAGGAGATGGTAGATGTTAATACTGTTATTGGTGAGCCTATCACATCACCTGACGGTACAATCATCATTCCTATTTCAAAGGTGAGTTACGGCTTTGCATCAGGCGGCTCCGATATCCGCGCAAAGAAAGAGACTATGCCTCCTGCATTTGGTGGCGGCTCAGGTGCAGGTGTTTCTATCAATCCTGTAGGCTTCCTTGCTGTTTACAAGGGTGAGGTTAAGTTTATTCCTGTTGGCGGTTATGATGGCCCCGTTGACCGTATTATCGGTATTGTTCCCGATCTGTTTGATAAGGTAAAAGGTCTTTTCGGTAAAGAAAAAACTTCTAAACCCGAAGTTGGGGATGACGAAACTTTCTGATGAATAATGGCATATACCCCGATCATATACTGACTCGGGGTGTGTCTTTATGAAAAAATATTTTGCTTTTCTGTTGTGCTTTTGTTTTCTTATGTTTCCTGTTCCCATAAGTGCAGTTCATATTTCTGCACCGCAGGTTTCGGCACAGGCTTGTGTGTTGTACTGTCCGCTGAACTCTCAGGTAATTTATGAGAAGAATATGAATTCGCAGATGGGCGTTGCCAGTACCACAAAGATAATGACGACTCTATTGACACTTGAAGAAGCCGCACACAATGACAGAATAGTTGAGTTTACTTCTGTGATGAGTGCCGAGGGCAGCTCTATGTATCTGAAAGTAGGGGATAAAGTCAGACTTTCAGATTTAGCTGCAGGTATGATGACAGTATCAGGCAACGATGCGGCTAATGCAGCGGCTGTTGCCATAGGCGGCAGTAAAGAGGGGTTTGCTGACCTTATGAATAAGAGGGCAGCGGAAATAGGAATGAAGAATACCCACTTCGTAAATCCCAGCGGTCTCTCGGATGATAATCATTATTCTACAGCCTACGATATGGCGCTCCTTATGTCTGAGGCTATGAGGAACGAGGCTTTTGCAAATCTCACATCACAGAAAAGCGTTACGGTTGATTTTGTATATCCTTCTGAGCAACAGGTTACATATTATAATCACAATAAACTTCTCGGTTCATATGATTATTGCACAGGTGGCAAAACAGGCTATACAAAAGCAACAGGCAGATGTCTTGTAACAAGTGCAGAGCAGGAGGGATTGGAACTTATAGTTGTAACTCTCAATGCACCAAGTGATTGGCAGGACCATAAATCTCTGTATGAATACGGTTTTCCTCTGTATAAAACTATTGGTTGGGAATACCATGAGAATGAGTTTGAGGTTTCGGTTGCAGGAGGAGATAAGGATTCTGTAAAAGCAGTAGTAGAAGGTGATTCTGTGTCTGTTCTCACTACAGAAAATGCAGAAAACTCCCGTTGCAATATATATCTGCAGGATATGATTTTTGCTCCTGTAAAAGCGGGGGAAAGCCTCGGAAAAATAATATGGACTGTGGATGGTAAAACAGTACTTACAAAAGATATTGTTTCAACAGAGAATGTGGAAGAAATCATGATAAATCCCATTCTTCGTCTTTTGTATAAGATATTCCGAAGATAGTCCGTATCAGAATATAAACATTAATAAATTTAAAAATAAAGGAAATAGTTATGGCTAAAAGAACTTATGTGCGTCTGCAGAAAATGCTTGCAGACTGTGGAGTTGCCTCCAGACGAAAGTCTGAGGAACTTATCCGTCAGGGCTCTGTAAAGGTTAACGGAGTTGTAGCGGAAATCGGTGATAAGGTAGATCCTTACAAGGATAAGGTTATGGTAAACGGCAGACGAGTTACTGCCAACGCAAAACCCAGATACCGCTATATTATGCTTAACAAACCCCGCGGATATGTTACCACAATGAACGACGAGCGGGGCAGAAAATGCGTTGCTGAACTTGTGGCAGATATCGAAGAGCGTGTATACCCTGTAGGCAGACTTGACAGAGATAGTGAGGGTATGTTGCTATTTACCAATGACGGTGATTTTGCAAACAGAATTATGCATCCTAAAAAGGATATTTATAAAGTATACAGAGTAACAGTACGCCCTGCTGTAACTGACGAGATGCTTATGCAATTTGAGGATGGTATGATGCTTGACGGCAGAAAGACCGCCCCTGCAGAAGTCCGCGTTATCTCCCGTCAGGAGGGCAGAGTTGTGCTGGAGATTCTCCTTAGAGAAGGCAGAAACCGTCAGATCCGCCGTATGTGTGAGCTTCTCGGTCTTGAGGTTGCAAGGCTCAGACGTGTTGCTATCGGCGGTGTTAAGATGGGGATGCTGAAAAAAGGTGACTGGCGTGACCTTACTCAGGACGAAGTAAAAAAACTTATGGCTGATCCCAACCCATCACGCCATCTTCAGCAGTAAGGGGGGACAGGTATGTTTTCTATTCTTCCTTGCAAAGATGCGGACAAGCTTTCAAACTTCCCTGAGGGTACAACCCTGCTTATCTATAAAGACGGAGAGTGCGAGAGAGGTCACATTCTTACCGCAGATATATGTCTGCTCTGGAGATTCTTTCTCTTGATACAGGAGTTCCTTTTGAGGATGACGGCACAGTAGGAAAAGAGATGTTCCTGCACGCAGATGCACTTATCCGCTCTGTTGCATCTCTTGCTCTTTCTGAGGGACTGCTTACAATCTGCTCAAGAAATGAGGCTCTGAACCCCATTTTTGAGAAGTTCGGATTCTTCAGAAACGGCGATTTTCACACTCTGTATGTGAGTAAATTGTTTTCAGCAGGATTCAGCGGTTGTGATGGTTGCAACTGCTGTAATCATTGATTAAAAAAATATGACAAAATTATATAATTCTTCTTGCTAATTCAATCAGAAAATTGTATAATAAAATAGATATATTAGTATATATTACAATAATCCTTCGGGAGGCTAATTATGAGTGTTGATAAAGTAAAATCATTTGGTGCAGACAAACTTCTCACAATGCTTTTTGATGACGGAGTTTACACCGAACTCACACCTATGACAGGTGATGTTTTATCCGTTGTAACTGCTTGTGGCAAGGTTCAGGGACAGAATGTATATGCATTCGCTCAGAACGTTGATGCTCTCGGCGGTGCTATGACAGCATCTCAGGCAGAAAAACTCAAGAGACTCTATGCTCTTGCTCTCAAGACAGGTTATCCTGTTGTGGGCTTCTATGCAGGAAGTACAGCAAAGGTTGCACAGGGCAATATGCTCCTTGATTCTCTTGGCGGACTTGTTGCCAGCGCAGGCAGACTCTCAGGTGTTGTACCTCAGATTTCTGTAGTAACAGGTGATGTTGTTTCAGGTATGGCAATACTTGCAAACTCTGCTGATTTTGTTGTTATGACAAATGATGCAAAACTCGCAATGTCTGCTGACAGCGAGTGTAAGGGAAAGGGCAAAGCTGCTCTGTGTGTTGAGGATGTGGCAGAAGCTGTTGATGCAGTTATCAACCTTATTTCTTATCTCCCTGCAAATAATCTTTCATCTGCTCCTGTAAGCAATCAGATTATTCCTGCAAGTGACAGCGTATTCGATAAAGATACAGAGCTTGTTCTCTTTGAGAATACAGGTGACGGTGCAAAGGTATCTTTTGCAAGACTTCAGGGACAGGCAGTAGGTTCTGTTGTAACCCTCGGCAAGGCTCTTGACTGCAAGACTTCCAAGAAGATTGCAAAGTTTGTGTCAATCTGCGATGCTTTTTCTATTCCTGTTATTACTCAGGTAGATGCAGAGGAGTTTGAGTGCCTCAGCGGTGCAACAGCAGTTCTTTCTGCTTACACAGAAGCAACTACAATCAAGATTTCTGTTGTAACAGGTAAGGCAACAGGTCCTGTATATATGGCACTTGCAGGCAGTGCAGGTCGTATGGACGCTGTACTTGCAATGACCTGTGCAGTTATCTCTCCTGTTAAGCCTGAGGCTGCTGCGTATATTGCTCTTGGTGATAACCTTACAGGTACAGTAGCTGAGCAGGATGCACAGATTTCTCAGTATATTGCAACTGAACTGGGAGCTGAAAATGCCGCAAAAGCAGGTTACATAGACGATATTGCAGACGATACCACACTCAGAACTAAACTTATAAATTATCTTGATATTCTTAGCAGTAAGAGGGAATCCTCTCTGCCCAAGAAACATTCAACAATATAACAGGAGGTTCCCCACAATGAAAAATCTCAGAATTACAGTTAACGGCGTTTCCTACGATGTACAGGTAGAAGAACTCGGCGAGGGTGCAGCAGTATCTGCTCCTGCTCCCGTAGCAGCAGCTCCCAAGGCAGCTCCCGCTCCCAAAGCAGCACCTGCTGCAACAGGCAGTGTTAAGGTAACTGCTCCTATGCCCGGCACAATCCTCTCTGTTAATGCAGAGGCTGGTAAGGCTGTTAAGAAGGGCGATGTTCTTGTTGTCCTTGAGGCTATGAAGATGGAGAACGAAATCTGTGCTCCCGAGGATGGCACAGTTGCTTCTGTTCATGTAGAGAAGGGTGCAAATGTTGAGACAGGCGCACTTCTTGTTTCTATGGGTTAAGGTGATATTATGGCAAAGAAGATTAAAATCACCGAGACAGGTCTTCGTGATGCTCACCAGTCACTCCTTGCTACCAGAATGCCCACATCCGATATGCTCCCCATTCTTGATAAGATGGATCAGATCGGTTTCTATTCTCTTGAGTGCTGGGGCGGTGCAACTTTTGACTCCTGCCTCAGATTCTTAAACGAAGATCCCTGGGAGAGACTCCGCGTAATCCGCGACCACTGCAAGAACACAAAACTCCAGATGCTCTTCCGCGGTCAGAATATGCTGGGCTATCGTCACTATGCAGACGATGTGCTTGAGTATTTCGTTCAGCGCTCTGTTGCAAACGGTATTGATATTCTCCGTATCTTTGATGCTCTCAACGATATCAAAAACCTTGAGAGTGCTATCAAAGCCGCAAAGAAAGAAAAAGCAGAGGTTCAGGTTGCTATCAGCTACACAACAGGCCCTGTTTTCACCGATGAATATTATGTAGACTATGCAAAGCGTATCGCCCAGGCAGGTGCAGATACAATCTGTATCAAGGATATGGCGGCTCTGCTTACACCTTATAAGACAGAATCTCTTGTTAAGGCTATCAAGTCTGCTGTTGATATTCCTGTTCAGATTCATACACACGCAACTTCCGGTCTTGCTTCAATGTGTCTCTTAAAGGGCATCGAGGCAGGTGCCGATATGATTGATACAGCAATCAGCCCCCTGGCACTTGGTACATCCCACGCACCTACCGAGTCTATGGTTGCCGCTTTACAGGGTACAGAGTTTGATACCGGTCTTGACCTTGTTAAACTCTCTGAAATCCGCGAATACTTTATGACTCTCAGAGATAAGTACATCAAAGCAGGTCTTATTGATACAAAGATGCTTGCAACAGATGCAAACGCTCTTATCTATCAGGTTCCCGGCGGAATGCTCTCTAACCTGCTCTCTCAGCTTAAGCAGGCAGGCAAAGAGGACAAGCTCACAGAGGTTCTTCTGGAGGTTCCCAGAGTTCGTGAGGACTCAGGTTTCCCGCCCCTTGTTACTCCCACATCGCAGATTGTTGGTACTCAGGCTGTGTTCAATGTTATCGCAGGCGAGAGATACAAGATGTGCACAAACGAGTTCAAGGATATGGTAGCAGGTAAGTATGGCACAACTCCTGTTCCTATCTCTGATGACTTCCGCAAGAAGATTTGTGGAGATATGGAGCCTGTAACCTGTCGTCCTGCAGACCTTATTGCTCCCGAACTTGAAAAACTCAAGGCTGAGGCTGCTCAGTATGTTCAGCAGGAGGAAGATGTGCTTTCCTACGCAATGTTCCCCAAGGTATCTGTTGACTTCTTTGAGAAGAGAAGACAGGCTCAGCTTGGTATGAATCCTGACCTCCTTGATAAGAAGAACGGCACATATCCTGTTTAATATGCTATAAAAGAATTAAACCTCTCTGTTTTAAGCAGAGAGGTTTTTTGTATCTGTAATTAGTTGGTTGAGAATATAATTATACTTTGATTATTCCCTGAGTGAAGTCTGTGTTGCAAGGGGAAGGGGCTTTTTCAAAGACAGTACGCAGATTTGTTGCTCTTGTTTCCATATCTGCAATCACCTTTGCATCATCGCAGAGATTTTTAGAGTCCTTTGCAAAGTTGATTACAAAGGGCAGGGTAGATGAGCTTCGTGCTTCTTTTAGTAATATTTCTCCTGTGGAACTAAATCCAAGAACTCTGATATAAGGCACCTGCGAATTCTGATGATTCTTTGTGATGCCAAGCACAGCACAGGTGAGGATTCTCCTGAGCCTTGCCAGTGTATACCTTTTTGTTTTTATCTCAGATAAAATATCATCAATATTGTTGTGCTTACATACTGCTTCATAGATTCGGTTATGAAGTCCCTCAGATACATCAGGTAGTTTCTCGAAATCCTCCCCAGCCATATTCCGTAGAGCATAAAGCACCGCTCTTTCGCCATATTCATAAAAAGCTGGGTTGTTACAGGCTACATTGGTGCAGGGGATGAACTCTTTAGAACTTTCTCCCTCTTTTATATCATTTCGGATTTTTGATGCACTTGCGAACTCCTCTGTTGTATCAGCGCTGTCGTGGGCTGTGCCAACTCTTTTTATAGTGCGGACTTCAATGTTACTATCCATTAGACTCTTGATATATTCGATACCCAGAGTGTTGTTTGGGGAGGCTAGTACATCTGCTACAGCCTTGCCGAATATATCCTCTACAGCCTTTTGCAGAGCATTGGGGTAGTATTCACCCTGTGCCATATAATCCTTGCAAAGAGAAGTCACCTGTGTATCAAGGGTAGCCTTTGCGGCTTTTCTGAGGATTTCGATATCACCGCATTCGCTGCCAAAGTAAACCCTGTCAACTTTGCACAGAGACTTGATAATACTGCAACCTGCCTGGGCAAACCTTTGAGCAGAGGATACCGCCCATACCACAGGCAATTCAATAATTATATCAGCACCGCCTGTGAGAGCATCTGCACAACGCTGGAACTTGGAATATACGGCTACATCACCGCGTTGGGTAAAACTTGTACTCATTACACAAACAACGCAGTCGCACCCATCTTCCCGTATTTTATCAAGGAGATATTTATGTCCGTTGTGAAAAGGATTGAATTCGCATATAACAGCACCTGTAATCAAAGTTTATATCTCCTTTCAAAAAACTCTTGAAACTTTCAAGTAGTTGTATTATTATATATATTATAAGTTATTTTACTAATGAATTCAATAAATGGAGGAAGAATTATGAAAATTCTTGTAATCAATGCAGGTAGCTCATCTCTGAAGTATCAGCTTATCGATATGGATAACGAGAAGATGGTTGCAAAGGGTAACTGTGAGCGTATCGGCGACAAGGCTTCATTCATCGGACACAAAACTGCTGACGGCAGACAGATGACAAAAGAGGTTTATATGCCTGACCACACAACTGCATTCCTGCAGGTTAAGGAGGCTCTCCTTGATAAAGAGGTTGGCGTTATCACAGACCTCTCTGAGGTTGCTGCTATCGGTCACAGAATCGTTCAGGGCGGTGCTCTGTTCAGCGAGTCTGTAATCGTTGACGAAAAGGTTATCGAGGGTATCGAGAGTCTTATTCCTCTTGCACCTCTCCACAACTCAGGTCATGTGCAGGCTATCAGAGGTTGTCTCTCTGTATTCGGTGACTCAGTTCCCGAGGTTGTAGTATTCGACACAGCATTCCATTCAACAATGCCTGCAAAGGCTTATATGTACGCAGTACCCTATGAGTACTACGAGAAGTATCAGGTTCGCCGTTACGGCTTCCACGGTACATCCCACCGTTATGTTTCCGGTGAAATGGCAAAGAATCTGGGCAAGGACATCAAGGACCTTAAACTCATCACATGCCACATCGGTAACGGTTCTTCCATCACAGCTATTGATGGTGGTAAGGTTATTGATACATCCATGGGCCTTACTCCTCTCGATGGCTTTATGATGGGTACTCGTTCAGGCGGTCTTGACCCCTCTGTTGTAACATTCATTGCAGAGAAAGAGGGTATCACACCTGAGGAAATGAGCAATCTTCTTAACAAGAAGAGCGGTCTCCTTGGTATTTCCGGCGTTTCTTCTGACGACAGAGATGTTTCTGCTGCTGAGGAGGCAGGTAACGAGCGTGCTCACCTTGCACATGAGATGCTCTATTATCAGATTGCTAAGTACATTGGCTCTTATTATGTAGCACTTGGCGGTTGCGATGGCATCGTATTCTGTGCAGGTCTTGGTGAGAACCAGCCTCAGCTTCGTGAGCAGGTATGTAACTATCTCAAGTGCTTTGGTGTAAATCTCGATACAGAAGTTAACAACAAGGCTCGTTGCGGC
This sequence comes from Oscillospiraceae bacterium, assembly GCA_015065665.1. Lineage (GTDB taxonomy): Bacteria > Bacillota > Clostridia > Oscillospirales > Acutalibacteraceae > Ruminococcoides. The sequence goes on from SVPX01000016.1 coordinate 12,204, forward strand.
GTTTCCGGTAAGATTTCTGCTGATGATTCTAAAATTCCCGTATGGGTTGTTGAGACTAACGAGGAGCTTGTTATTGCAAGAGATACAAAGGCTCTGGTAGAAAAGAACGCTTAATTTATAATAATACATATCAAATCAAAAGGACGACAGATAGTTTATCTGCCGTCCTTTTTTATATTTTTCTTTACATTGTGTCGTGGGATAACTCGCCCTTGTCAGGGGTGTCGGTGACAGCGCGTTCTCTGAAAAGAAATGTAACACACCAGAGAGCGCAGAGTCCGACAAGTGCATAGATGATTCTGGACACAACGCCTGTCTGACCGCCAAATATCCAGGCTACAATATCAAACTGAAACAGACCAACACTACCCCAGTTGATACCGCCTATAATAAGAAGCGTCAAAGCTATTTTATCAAGCATATAAAAACCTCCAAATTTTTATTTGCTTTAATAGTTTTGACGCAAAAATCCGATTTATTCACTATTTAGTAATTACATTTTAAAAAAGGCGAAAATCAAAGCTGCACATGCAAACACAAGGAGAATGATGCCGAAGAGGCGAACATTCTTTACAGCTTTTTGTAATTTGTTTTTGCTTATCATATTATCAGTAGGGCAGGGAATAAGCAGAGTGAGCAGTCCAACAATGAAACCTCCTGCTGCTACCATCATTGCACCTGCAAAATTCTGCATGGCAAATACAAAAATACCCACACCTATAAGGCAAGTGCCAAGAATGTTGGAAACAGAAATCAGTTTCTGCAGTTTTGCTCTTTTAGTAAAATATTCAGTTGCGCTTTTTTCGCATTCCTCACAGCAGTACATTTCGTGATATGATATTTCTTTTGCACAGTACTCGCATCTTTTCATATTTATCATCTCCATTTAAGCAAAGTATATCATAAAAAGCGGTACATTTCAAGTAAGTATATTTTACTCTATGGAATTATATGGTAGAATCTTGTGCATATTACAGCATTAAACTGCTCATATAGTATGGCTAAAAATTATCTTTTTAGTTTTTTTACCAAAATTAACTCTTTTTACAAAAAACGCATAAGTTGTGGCTGAAAACTGTTGTATTTTTCATAAAAATAATGTATAATACACCTGTATGATGTGGTAGTCGTAGCACTATCGCTTGTCAGTAAGGGCGGTTACGCATTGCTGACGGGTACAAAATTTATTTTAATGGAGGCTTTTTCATTATGAAAGCAAAAAGATTACTTAGCGTAGTTCTTGCGGTTACAGTAGTTCTTTCTTGCGTAATGGCTATTGCTTTTGCTCCTACTGCAAGTGCAGCAAGTGAGTACAATACCTACGCAAAGTTTGAAGAGTCTATCAAACCTGAGAACAAATACGGTCTTGAAGAGACTGTTAACGATGGTAAGATCATCCAGGCTTGGAACTGGTCTTATAAGAATGCCATCGACCTTCTGGAAAAAGTTGCTGAGCAGGGCTTCACAACTCTCCAGATTTCTCCTCCCAACGAAATCAAGATGCCTACAAAGGATGTAGCTGTTTGCGCAGAGCCTGTTGACGGTATTGCTCCCAACGGTTGGTGGATGTTCTATCAGCCTGCAGGCTTCCAGCTCAACGAGTCTGAGGACAATGCTCTTGGTACAAAGGCAGAGTACATTGAGCTTTGCGAGAAGGCACACGAGCTCGGACTTAAGATTATTGCTGACGCAGTTATCAACCACATGGGTACTGATGACGATCACGTTGGACTATACGACAATCCCTCTACAGACCCTATGGATCACGTTAACCCCAGAGCTTGGGAGTTCGAGACAGAGATTCTCGAGGCCAAGGCTTTCCACGATCCCTGGGTTAACATGACTTACAAAGAGAACTACTGGGATGGTTGGTCAGATTATGACATCGAGGAAGACCTTACTCAGCATTGTACTTCCGGTCTTCCCGACCTTGATACAAGTACAGAGGTAGTTCAGACTGCTATCTATGATTACTTTGTTGAGCTTGTTGAGGCTGGCACAGACGGTTTCCGTTTTGATGCTGCAAAGCACATTGAGACAACTCACGACTCATACTTTGCCTCTGACTTCTGGGAGAACACACTCCTCAAGATCAGAGCAGAGTATCCTGACAAGGAACTCTATGCTTATGGTGAGATCCTTAACAAGTGCGGTGACGGCCGTCCCTTCCACGAGTACACAGAGCTTATGGACGTTACAGACTCCGGCGCATACTGGGGCCTTAAGGATGCTGTTTGCAACAATGGCAACGGCGGTAACTCAATCCCCTTCTATAAGTCTGAGGCTGAGGGTTGTGATCCCACAACTGTTAACTTCACAAGAGAGAATGTAATCCAGTGGAACGAGTCCCACGATACATACATCGATGGTGGCACATCCTTCCTCACAGTACAGCAGAGAAACAAGATTTGGGCTCTCACAGCAGCTCGTCAGGGTATCTCCGCTATCTACTTTGCTCGTCCCGATGACAGAACAGGTGCTAACCGTGCAGCTATCGAAGAGATTTGCTACGACATCATGCTTGGTGATGCAAACATCACATCTTGGGCAAATCCCGAGGTTGCAGCTGTTAACCAGTTTGACAACTTCTTCGGTATGGCTCCCGAGTACAACACTGTATCCAATAAGGTTACAATGATTGAGCGTTCTGACGAGGCTATCGGTGCAGGTGCAACACTTGTTAACCTTGGTGGCACAACTAAGGCTGTTGACATGCGTTCCTACACTCTTCCCGATGGTAACTACATCGATTCTATCACAGGCAACGAGTTCACAGTTGTTGATCAGCAGCTTACAGGTACAATCGGCGAGACAGGTATCGCTGTTATCTACTATGCAGACGATGCAGAGTGGGAGAAGCCTGAGCTTCCCTTCGATCCCTATTCATATCCCGTAGATCCTGCTGCAGGTCAGTATCCTGAGTTTGAGGGCTACACAACTCTCGTTCTCTCCTCCAAGACTTGGACACAGGCTTACACATACTGCTGGGTTGAGGGCACAGAGGATTGCCTCGTTACATGGCCCGGTACTGAGATGAAGCTTGTTACAGAGGATAACGGCTATGGTGAGAGACAGTGGGTTGCTTACATTCCTGATCAGTACAATATGTACATCATTAACAATGGTCAGGGCGGCGGCTCTAACCAGACTGCAGACCTCTCTGTTCCCAGTAGTGCAGGTGTATGGCTTGATAAGACAAATGCAAACGGCAACTGGGAAGTTGGTTATTGGACTCCCACATTCTATCCTGTTGTTATTGACAAGCCCGTCGATACAAAGCCCACAGAGCCTGACGATGTAACAACAGCTCCCACAGAGCCTGATGATGTTACAACTGCTCCTACAGAGGGCACAACAGCAGTTGTTGGCGACTATATGATCGGTGATGCTGATGGTGATGCACAGGTTAACATCAAGGATGCAACTGCTATCCAGAAGTGGGTTGCTGCTATCGATCTTGAGTACTTCAACGAGGCTGCAGCTGATGCTGATGCTGACACACAGATTAACATCAAGGACGCAACTGCTATCCAGAAGTGGGTTGCTGCAATTGACGGTGATACAAACATCGGTGATTGGGCATAATCCAATTAAACTGAATACTCAGTAAAAGTTCATCGCCCCTGTACCTTTTGGTACAGGGGCTTTTTATATCTGCGGTCAGAAATACTACTGAATTTTTTACTTGTTAATCATTTATTTATTTGTTGACTTTGCGGTGCAGATATTGTAATATTTAACTGGATAGTAATGAATCAGGCGGTGATAGTGTGAAACGACGACACGACTACGGTTTATATGCTTTTACAGGGGGACTTATACTCCTTGTGATTCAGTTTCTTGTAATTGCTTTCAATACCTTGAGCGGCAACTCACCTATGGGTGATTCGGTATTTGTTTATACTGAGCAGATTACATTTATGGGATTTATTTCTCAGTTGTGGTCTTCTCTATTTGGTACAATACTCCTTGTAGTACTCTACATCCGCAGAATTATCAAAGGCCACGAGGCTATGCTTCTGCTTGTTGGTGCAATTCTGTGGGTTATCCAGTTTATGAATTTGTATGACACCGCTTATGATTTAAATAAGTTCATTTTCCGATACATCATCGGAGTAGTTGGTGTGATTCTCATTGTTATTACAGCTTTCTATGAAGCTTATTATATCAAGAGAATTGAAGGCTCTGATTCAGATAATAAAGAATAATGCTATTTTGCCACCTGTGTTTGCAGGTGGCTTTTTGTTTTAATTCAGCAGGATAAAAGAATATTCCCCAAAAGATTTATAAAATGTAACCTTTCTTAAAAAATAGTAACTTGAATTTCCTAAATGTTGTGTTATAATTTCAGTATAGGAAAATATATACTATATATGGAGTGTTTGTATATGAAATGTCCGTTTTGTGGATTTGAAGAAAGCAAGGTTATCGATTCCCGTCCTGCTGATGACGGTGAGCGTATCAGACGCCGTAGAGAGTGCCTTGGCTGTGCAAAGAGATTTACAACTCACGAGGTTATCGAGACTGTTCCTATTGTTGTAGTAAAGAGGGATAAATCCCGTGAAGTTTTCAACAGAAGCAAACTTATGTCCGGACTTCTCCGCGCTTGTGAGAAGCGTCCCATTTCCATTGAGCAGATTGAGGGTATGGTTGATACTATCGAAGCTCAGCTTCAGAGTGGATATGACAGAGAGGTAACTTCTCAGCATATCGGTGAACTTGTTATGGAACTTCTCAAAGAAGTAGACAAGGTAGCTTATATCCGCTTTGCATCTGTTTACAAGAACTTTGAGGATACAGAAACATTCCTTGAGGAACTCAGCAGACTCCGCAAGAATCAGCAGTAATTTATCAGTAAATAAGAGCATATCGGAATGCCATTAATATTTGCTTGTCAAAGGCCGTCCCTAACAGGGGCGGCTTTTACTTTTAAGGTGATAACATATATAAAAAGGACAAGCACCGATAATGCTTGTCCTTTAAGTTTGCATTCTGTTTATCAGTTGCAAGAGTCGCAACCGCAACCGTGGTCGTGGTCACACTCTTTGATAACACCAACAATGGGTGTAGGGTCGATACCCTGTCTTGTGTAATAATCGGAAAGTGCAGCCTTGATTGCCTGCTCAGCAAGAACAGAGCAGTGAACCTTTACTGGGGGAAGCCCGTCCAGAGCTTCCATAACTGCTTTGTTTGTAAGCTTGAGAGCCTCATCAATTGTTTTGCCCTTGATAAGCTCAGTTGCCATAGAACTTGTTGCAATAGCAGCACCGCAACCGAAGGTCTTGAACTTGCAATCTACAATTACGTTGCCCTCAACCTTGATATACATTCTCATAATATCTCCGCATTTGGAGTTGCCAACTTCACCAACACCGTCAGCATCGGGAATTTCACCTACATTACGGGGATTAGCGAAATGGTCCATAACCTTTTCTGAATATGCCATAATCTGTCTCCTTGTATTTAATTATTCTTCACTCTTTATTTTATCCCAAAGGGGAGAGAAACTACGAAGATACTCGACAATTTCGGGAATAACCTTTAAGAGATAATCAATTTCTTCTTCTGTGTTAGCATCGCTGAAAGAAAGTCTCAGGCTGCCGTGTGCAATCTCGTGGGGAAGACCAAGGGACAGAAGCACATGGCTGGGGTCAAGACTGCCTGATGTACAAGCAGAGCCTGAAGAAGCGCTTACGCCCTTAAGGTCAAGGCTTAAGAGTAAACTCTCGCCCTCTATACCCTCAAAGCACATATTAACATTACCGGGAAGTCTGTGTGTAAGACTGCCGTTGAGACGGCTTCTTTCAATATTCAGAAGTCCTTCAATAAGGCGATTACGCATTTTTGTCAGACGCTCTGTTCTTTCCTGCATATTTGCAATTGCAAGTTCCATAGCCTTTGCAAGACCAACAATACCTGCAACATTCTCTGTACCTGCGCGGCGAGAACGCTCCTGAGCACCACCGTCAATAAGGTTCTGTACACGAACACCGCGGCGGATGTAAAGTGCACCGCAACCCTTGGGGCCGTGGAACTTGTGAGCAGTAAGAGACATCAGGTCGATGCACTCCTCTTCAACATTGATGGGAACATTGCAAACAGCCTGTACAGCATCTGTGTGGAATAAAACTCCTGCTTCGCGGCATATCTTACCGATTTCAGCAATAGGCTGTACTGTGCCGATTTCATTGTTGGCGTACATAATTGTAACCAGGGCTGTGTTTTCGCGGATTGCGTTTTTTACATCCTCAGGTCTTACAAGACCATCTTCGTAAACATCAAGATAAGTTACCTCGAACCCTTCCTTTGTAAGCATCTCACAAACGTGAAGTACAGCGTGATGCTCAAACTTGGATGTGATGATATGGTTTTTGCCCTTCTGAGCCATCATCCTGCAGACACCCTTGATTGCCCAGTTGTCTGCTTCGCTGCCGCCGGATGTAAAGTAAATCTCGTTAGCATTCTTTGCACCGATGAGATTTGCAACAGTCTGACGGGCGTCCTCAACTGCATCCTTGGCAACGGAACCGATACGATACAGGCTTGAGGGATTACCGAAATATTCTGTCAGGTAGGGAGTCATAGCCTCCAGTACCTTAGGGGACAATGCGGTTGTTGCGGCATTGTCTGCATAAATCTGCATATACACTTCTCCTTAAAATCTTTATGTGCAGGAGATAAAATCTCCGAAAAAAGCTACTGAAAATCAGCTGTACTTCTGAGCCTCTGCAACAGCAAGTCTGTCACATCTTTCGTTCTCAGGATGTCCTGCGTGACCTTTTACCCATACGATAGTAACCTTGTGCGTATCGTAGAGTCTGAGGAGTTTCTCCCACAAATCCGGGTTGAGAGCCTTATCCTTTTTGTTACGCATCCAGCCGTTTTTCTGCCAATTCTTTGCCCAGCCTCTCTCAAGAGCATTGCATACATACTGAGAGTCTGAGTAAAGAGTAACTTCACAGGGTTCTTTAAGGAGTTCCAGAGCACTGATAACAGCCATCAGCTCCATACGGTTGTTGGTGGTGTTTGCCTCACCGCCTGAAATTTCCTTTTCGGTGGTTTTGTAACGGAGAATTGCTCCCCAGCCGCCGGGACCCGGATTGCCTGAACAGGCACCGTCAGTAAAAATCTCCACTTGTTTCAAAACCATTCACCATCCTGTGAGAAAGTACTGTCTGTATCTGCCTGAAAAAACAGGTTGCAGACTGTGAATAAAGCAGGTGCTTATCTGCTTATTATTCCACCACACTATATTATAACACCAAATTTTCTATTTGCAATATTTTTTGCGATTAAATTTAGCATATAAAGGTAATAATAAGATTAAATAAAAATCCTGTATATTTCTTTTTCCTGCCTTGACACAACCCCTATAAAAAGGTACAATAAATTGAATAACTATATTAGGTACATATTGCCTTTTTGCAGATTTTCAAGCAAAAATCACATCTGTACCCATGAAAATATCTTTATATTTGATTTTAGTTTCACGGGTGACGTGTAAACATATAGACAGGAACGAATAAATAAACCAAAGAATTAAGACACATTGTCAGAAATGGAGGAAAATTTTGAGTCAGAATAACAGTGCTGTAAGGACCAAGACAGCAAAAACTTCAAATACTGCTAAAACAAAGACAACAAAGTCTTCTGCAAAGCAGAGTGCAAAGAAGAGTTATTCTCCTGCAAAGAGCGGTAAAAAGTCAGGAGCAACTCAGAGCACACAGACAAAGAAATACAAAAAGAACTACTACTCTGCATCCAAAAAGAAAAAGCAGACTCAGGAGCCCGTAGTGAAGCCTTCTGTACGCATAATGTTCCTTGGCGGTCTCAATGAAATTGGCAAGAATATGACTCTCTTTGAGTGTATGGGAGATATGGTGCTCCTGGATTGCGGTATGGCTTTCCCGGATGGTGAGATGCTGGGTGTTGACCTTGTAATTCCCGACTTCACCTATGTTGAGCAGAACAAGGATAAGCTTAAGGGTATCATTATTACCCACGCTCACGAGGACCATATCGGTGGTCTGCCTTATCTGCTGGGCAAGGTTAATGTGCCTATTTACGGTGCATCACTTACAAACGGAATTATCGGCAACAAACTCAGAGAGCATAGTCTGCCCAAATCCCCCGAACTTATTGATGTAAAAGCAGGAGAGAGAATCAGACTGGGTTGTATGGAGATTGAGTTTATCCATGTTAACCATTCAATTCCCGATGCAACAGCAGTTGCTCTGCACACACCTGCAGGTACAATCATTCATACAGGTGACTTCAAGATTGACTTTACACCTACATGGGGCGGTCCTACCGACCTTAATACCTTCGCCCGTCTGGGTGACGAGGGAGTGCTTTGCCTTCTTGCAGATTCTACCAACGCCTCCCGTCCCGGTTTCACAACAACCGAGCAGACAGTATCCTCAAGTTTCGATAAGATTTTTACCAACGCTATGAACAAGCGTATCATCATAGCAACCTTTGCTTCAAATGTGGGTAGAGTTCAGTCAATTATCAACTGCGCTCACAAGTACGGCAGAAAGGTGGCATTCTCAGGCAGAAGCATGGTCAACTATATGTCCGTTGCATCTGAACTTGGATATCTTGATATTCCTGAGGGAATCCTCATTGATATTGATATGCTTGGCAAATATTTACCTGAGCAGGTGGTGCTTGTTACCACAGGCAGTCAGGGTGAACCTATGTCTGCTCTTTCACGAATGGCTTATTCCGACCACCGCAAGGTATCAGTAGGCGAGGGAGATTGCATTATTATCTCTGCAAATCCCATCCCAGGTAACGAGCGTACAGTTGGTAATGTTGTTGACGAACTTCTCAAACGCGGTTGTGAGGTTATCTATGAATCTATGTACGAAGTTCACGTATCAGGCCACGCTCGTCAGGATGAACTTAAAATTATCCATTGCCTTACAAAGCCTAAGTATTTTATCCCTGTTCATGGTGAGCAGAAGCATCTGAGGAAGAGCCGCGACCTTGCTATTTCAATGGGTATGGCAAAGGAAAATGTATTTATCGGTGATGTAGGTTCCTGCGTTGAGCTTCACGATGATTATATGAAAGAACTTGCACCTGTTCAGGCAGGCAAGGTATTTGTTGACGGTCTTGGCGTAGGCGATGTTGGAAGTATCGTTCTCAGAGACAGAAAACATCTTGGTCAGGACGGACTTATTATCATCGTTGCATCTCTGGATGTATATGACGGACACGTTATCAGCGGTCCCGATATTGTATCCCGAGGTTTTGTATATGTTAAAGAGAGCGAGTCTCTCTTTGATGAAATCCGCCATATTGCTCTGGATGTGCTGGAGGATTGTGCCGACAGAAATATCCACGAGTGGGGTGTTATCAAGAACAGAATTAAAGACGGTGTATCAAAGCATATCAGCGATAAAACCCGCCGTTATCCTATGATTCTGCCTATTCTGATGGAAGTCTGATTAAGGATATGACTTCCTTTGGGAGGAAACTCCCGATACCTTTTTGGGAGGTATGAGTATGAAGAAAAAATCAAGACTTCTTGTTCCGTTTCTGGGACTCTTCTCAATTGCTGTGGCAGTGATGGCACTTGTCTCTTTGCCTGTAAGCAAAAAGCTCTTTATCTTTGAAAGTGTAATTGCTGTAGTCAGTTTAATTGCGGCTTTGGTGATTTATCTTTTCTTCAGCAAGTATGTAAGAGTAACTGTGAGAAGTGCTGTTTCAGGTACCCGCGGACTTGATAAAAAATATCTTGAACGCTTTGGTTTTCCTGTTGCCGTTGTTGGCGAGGATGACGAGATTCTGTGGTATAACTCTGCATTTGACAGGGCTATCTGCATGGGTACTGATATGTATGGAACTCCTGTTGACTCTGTTATCGAGGGAATGAGCGTTGAGCAGTTGTGTTCAAGCAATGGCGGAGATATAGAGTGGGGAGAGAAGAAGTTTACTGTTTATGCAAATCCCCTTGAACAGGGATTTGTGCTGTATTTCTTTGACGATACATACTATAAAGAAACCGAAAAAGAATTCAAGGAAACCCGTCAGTCTGTGGCTCTTGTTGTGCTTGATAATCACGAGGCTTTACAGGACCAGGACGATGAGGACGAAACCCAGCGTGTTGCTATGCAGGTTGAGTCTTTGCTTCAGAAGTGGGCGGCTGAATACAATGCCTTGTACCGCAAATGGGGCAACAGCCGATATATGATTATCTTTGAAGAAAGAGAACTTCTGAAAGTTATAGAGAATAAATTTTCCATTCTTTCAAAGGTAAGAGAAATCAAACTGGGTGAGATTGGTGCTACCATATCCATCGGTATCGGCAGAGGTGAACAGAATTTAAGACGAAGCCAGGTTTCTGCAAAACGTGCCCTTGATATGGCACTGGGCAGAGGCGGTGACCAGGTTGCAATTCTTAAGGATGGGGATTTTGATTTCTTCGGTGGTAAGACTGCAGGTATTGAGCGTCAGAGCAAAGTCAGAGTCCGCGTTATCGCAAGGTCTCTGATGGAGGCTATTGAGGATAGTGACAAGGTTGTTATTATGGGACACAAGTTCTCTGACCTTGATTGCATAGGTTCCGCAATAGGTCTTTATGGTGCAATTACTACCACTATGAACAGGAAAGTGGAGATTGCTGTTGACTATGAAACCTCAATGGCAAAATCTCTCATTGATGCCTATAAAACCCAGTGCGGAGAGGGTGTGTTCCTCAGCCCTGAGCAGATTCTTCCCACAGTTACATCAAAAACCCTGCTTATTGTTGTTGATACACAATCCGAAAACAGAGTTGAGAGCAAAGAAATCTACGAGACTGTGAATAGGGTAATTGTAATTGACCACCACAGAATGAGTGTTGACCATTTGCAGAAAACCCTTGTGTTCTATCACGAACCCAGTGCATCTTCCGCAGCTGAAATGTGCACAGAGATTATTGATAGTCTCCCCGATGTGAACCTTAAAAAGCCCGAGGCAGAAGCTCTGCTTTCAGGTATAATTCTTGATACTAAGAACTTTGTAATCAACTCAGGTTCAAGAACTTTTGAAGCTGCCGCTTATCTTAAGAAGCATGGTGCAGATACTGTTTCTGTTCGTCAGTTATTCTCTGATTCCATTGAAATTTATCGCAATAAATACAAACTTGTATCAACTGCCAGAATATATAAGAAATGTGCAATTGTTATTGCCGAGGAGGATATGGCGGATATCCGTCTGATTGCTTCAAAGGCTGCAGATGAACTTCTGGGACTTAAGGGCGTAAACGCTTCTTTTGTGGTGTTCCGCACAGATGATTCAACAATCAATATTTCTGCCCGTAGTTACGGCAAACGAAATGTACAGATTATTATGGAAAAACTTGGTGGCGGCGGACATCACGCAATGGCAGCCGCACAGATGAGGGATGTTTCCTTTGAGGTTGCTGTGAGACAGCTTATTGAGGCTATCGACAGCGAGGCTTAAAGGTGTTCCGTATAAACAATTGATATTAAAGAAAAGAGGATATATATTATGAAACTTGTATTATTACAGGATGTTAAATCACTTGGTAAGAAAGGCGAACTTGTAAACGCTTCTGACGGCTATGCAAGAAACTTTCTTATTCCCAAAGGTCTTGCTAAAGAAGCAAATGCTCAGGCTATGAATGAGTATCACAACGCAGAGAACTCCAAGAAATATAAGCATGACCAGGAGGTTCTTGCTGCAGAGAATGCAAAGGCTCAGCTTGATGGCAAGACAGTTACAATCAAATCCAAAACAGGTAAAGAGGGGAAACTCTTCGGCTCTGTTACTACCAAAGAAGTTGCCGCTGAACTCAAGGCAAAGTTTGGTGTTGATGTGGACAAGCGTAAAATCCAGATGGCTGACATCAAGACCTGTGGCAGCTACAAGGCAGAGGTTAAACTCTATCAGGGTATCACCGCTGTGATTACAGTTGCTGTTGTTGAACTCTGATAAACAAAACTAACTATTTGAAATCAGGAGATTATACAATGGCTGATTTTGATAACAATAACTACGCAAAAACTGAATATGACGGTCTGAATCTGCCTTACAGTTCCGAGGCTGAACAGGCGGTACTCGGTGCAATTATCTATGAGCCTGAGTGTCTTGACAGGGTAACAGAGATTCTGCCTAACTCAGATTACTTCTATATTGCTCTGCACAGACTCATTTACAGTACAATGATGTCTATGCTTTCATCAGGCAGAACAATTGACTTTGTTACTCTTTACGAAGAACTGAGAAAAGAAAAAGACTTTGACCCTACAACAGGCAAAACCTATCTTGTAGGTTTGGTTGAAAATACACCTTCTACCTCAAATGTAGAAGTTTACGCCCGTATTGTCAGAGATAAATTTGATATCCGTCAGCTTATCTATGCAGGTCGTCAGATTATCGAGAGAGCTACTGCTGGTGAGTATGAGTCTGATGTTCTTGTTGATAACGCAGAGCAGATGATTTTTGATATCCGCAGAGGCAAGAATATCGGTGGTCTTGAACTTGTAGGCAATGTAATTATGCAGACCTTTGAGCGTCTTGATGCACTTAACAAGGACGACCCTGCTATGAAACCTGTTTCATCGGGCATTGGTGACCTTGACAGAGTTATCACAGGTCTTAACCGTACCGACCTTATTCTTCTTGCGGCTCGTCCCGGTATGGGTAAAACCTCCTTTGCTCTTAACATTGCAAAGAGCGTTGCAGGTCCTCAGCAGCGTACTGTTGCGTTCTTCTCTCTGGAAATGTCAAAGGAGCAGCTCGCATCCCGACTTCTGTCAACAGAAGCACTTGTTGAGGGTACAAAACTCCGTACAGGCAAACTTACAGACGAAGAGTGGCAGAGAATCATTGCAGGTGGAGATATTCTCTCCAAGATGAATTTGTACCTTGATGATACACCCGGTATCACAGTCCCTGCTATGAAAGCAAAACTCAGACGACTACGCAATGTAGACCTGGTTGTCATCGACTACCTCCAGCTTATGTCAACAGGCAGACGGGGTGATGGTAACCGAGTACAGGAGATTTCTGAGATTACACGAAATCTTAAGATTATGGCAAAGGAACTTAATGTTCCTGTTATCTGTCTGTCACAGCTTTCCCGAGCAAGTGAACAGCGTACAGACCACAGACCTCAGCTTTCTGACCTGAGAGATTCGGGTTCTATCGAGCAGGATGCAGATATCGTGCTGTTCCTTTATCGTGAGGGCTACTATAATAAAGATGGCTCACCCGAGGCGAATCCTAATGCGGATATGAACGCAGCAGAGTGCCTTGTTGCCAAAAACCGTCATGGTGAGGCTCGTGCTGTCAAACTTCATTGGCAGGGTGAGTTTATGAGATTTACATCTGTGGAGACTAACCATGGTTGATAATGTCCGCAAAACACTATTTCATCGTTGCGGTGTAAAAAAAGGCGACAGAATTATTGTTGCACTTTCCGGCGGGGCAGATTCGGTATCCTTGCTTTATGCTCTCAGAATGATTGCAAAGGAAGAGAATCTGACCATTATGGCGGCTCACGTTAATCATAATCTCCGTGGTGAAGAGTCACTGCGGGATGAGAACTTCGTGAGAAATTTGTGTGAGAAGTGGGGAATAGAACTTTTCCTTCATAGCGAGGATGTAGCTGCTCTCTCTGCAAGTCAGCACAAAAGTGTTGAGCTTTGCGGTCGAGAGGTGCGATATAACTTCTTTTATACTCTTTCCACACAGCATAACGCCTTTGTGGCAACTGCCCACACACTCAGCGATTCTCAGGAGACTATGCTCTATAATATGGCAAGGGGTACAACCCTTCACGGGCTTTGCTCAATTCCATATAAGAGAGATTATATAATCCGTCCTCTCCTTGATGTTACAAGGGAAGAGGTAGAGGAATTCTGCAGTATCAATAATCTGGAATTTGTGCAGGACAGCACTAATTTTCAGGAAGATGTGTGTTCACGCAATAGAATCCGCTTGTCTGTGTTGCCAAACCTCAGAACTCTCAATGATGGTTTTCACCGTAATTTTAAAAATCTTCGTGAGGATCTTCTGTCTGTTGATGATTTCCTTTCTGTATGTGCAGAGAAAGCACTGGAAGAAAGCAGAACAGAATTCGGATACAAGGCGGATATACTAAGCAATAATCACCCTGCAGTGCTTCGCTATGCACTTGCGATGATTACCTCAGGTGAGGGTGCAAAGGCAGAGCATAATCACATTCTTATGTGTGCGGATATCCTGCGTACAGGCGGCGCTGTGGCTCTTATTGGTGGTTATACTGCAGTATGTGTGCAGGGAATTCTCAGAATTGTCAAAACTCAGGATACAGATGAGTTTGTTGGAATTCCATTCAAAGTTAATACAACATTCTTTTATAATGGAAATGAATATTCTGTAAAAGAAATAAAAACAGATAAAATTGTTAACAAAAAGTTTGCAAGTAATTGTATCAGATATGATACAATTAGCGAAGAAACAGTTATCCGCACAAGGCAACAAGGAGACACCTTTGAGCCTCAAGGCAGAGGAATAACAAAACATCTTCGTAAACTTCAGAACGAACTTAAAATTCCTGCTGAATTAAGGGATAAGTCACTTGTAATTGCCACAGGCAGTACTGTGCTGTGGGCAGAATATATCGGAGTTTCTGCACAGGGTGCTTTTAATTCAGCGGATGATAAGGCTTTTTATATTGAAATAACAAGGGGAGAGAATAATGCATAAGGATTGCGAATACATACTCCTTTCCGAGGAGAAAATAAAAGAAATTGTCAGAGAAATGGCTCAGAAAATCAGCGAGGATTATAAGGATAAAAACCTTATTCTTGTGGGACTTCTCAAGGGCAGTGTTATGTTTATGTCTGACCTGATGAAAGAACTTTCCATCGACTGTTCCATCGACTTTATCTGTGCTTCAAGCTATGGTGCAGGTACAGAGTCCTCAGGCAGAGTTAATATTGTCAAAGACGTTTCTCAGCCCCTTGATGGCAAGGATGTACTTATTGTTGAGGATATTATCGACTCAGGTAACACTCTCAACTTCATCACAAAATACTTCGGAGCAAAGAATGCAGCAAGTGTCAGAATTTGCACAATGCTCTCAAAACCCGACCGCAGAGTTGTTGACATTCCCGTTGACTATGTGGGAATGGAAGTTCCCGATGAGTTTGTTATCGGCTACGGTCTGGACTATGCAGAAAAATACAGAAATCTTCCATACATCGGTGTATTGAAGCCTTCTGTTTATTCATAAAACTATAAGTTCTTTCCATACTACACTAAGGAGTGAATTAATTTGCAGAATAAATTATCGGTAAAGAAACTTTTACTTTATCTCGGCTTACCTGTTCTTGTTATTCTCTGTGTTTCTCTGATGTTCTCTTTCGGCTCAGAAAAGAAAGAATACAAGTACTCCGATATAGTCGGATTCTTCAGAGAACAGCAGGTTGACAGTTTTTCTGTCAATGTTGGTACAGGTATGATTGAGATGATGGTCAAGGACGAGGCTCTTGTTGATAAACAGGCGTCAGAATCCAAATCACCTGCTGCAGGTCTTCTTGGAGGCGGTGACAAACAGGATGATGACGGCCTCACAAAAGTCAAGTATAAACTTGCAAGTGTTGACCTGTTCTATATGGATGTGAATGAATACATCCTTGAGTATAACAAGTCTCACGACAAACCCCTTGAGTATGACTATATCCCTGCCACAAACAATTCCTTCCTGCTGGAGCTTGTTCCCATCCTTCTGTTTATTGTTATTGCAGTTGTGTTCTGGTTCTTTATTATGAAGCGTATGAACGCAGGCGGAATGGGCGGCAAGGAATTCCAGTTCGGTAAGGCAAAGTTTAAAGATACAAATGACGAGAAGCGCAAGACTACATTTGAGGATGTAGCAGGTGCTGACGAAGAAAAAGAGGAGCTTGAAGAAATTGTAGAATTTCTCAAGAATCCCCAAAAATACAACGATTTAGGCGCAAAGATTCCTAAGGGCGTGCTTCTTGTAGGCCCTCCCGGAACAGGTAAGACCCTGCTTGCCCGTGCAGTTGCAGGCGAGGCAGGAGTGCCTTTCTTCTCGATTTCCGGTTCTGACTTTGTTGAAATGTTTGTAGGTGTAGGTGCATCCCGTGTTCGTGACCTTTTTGAGCACGCTAAGAAGCATTCTCCCTGTATTATATTCATCGACGAAATCGATGCAGTTGGCAGACAG
>SVPX01000017.1 GCA_015065665.1 Oscillospiraceae bacterium
AATCACATCAGGATTTGCTTACAGAGGCACAGCAGAATCTGAAAACCGCAGAGACTTATGTACCTTGCGTATCCATAACGGAACAGAACTGGAAAGCTTTGATATCGGAGCTCAGCATTCAGGTGAAGGTACTTCTGGACATCGAGGAGAGGCTTCTGTTGCTTGCTACCCGACAACAGCTGACAGAAAGCATGCAGTCACATCTGGAAACACTTATAAATCACACTCAGAGTATGAAGACGGAGATCTCTCAGTTCAATTCAAATCTTCAGGAACCTACGGAGGAAATGAAAAAATCTCTGGAGAAATTCCTGACGGATACGGAGAAACAGGTTGGGAAAATGAGCGAGCAGTTTTCACAGAGTCTCTCAGACGAGAAACAGAGGCTCAGAAAACACACAGTGAAACTTATGCTCATAGCTCTGATACCCACAGTACTTCTCGTAGCTTGGGAGTTGATACGGCATTTCTTATTGGCGCCTTAAGTGAAATCATCGATGAAGACGATGAAACTGAGGACTGCACAACTCAGCCTGTAATTACAGAAAGGAAAAATAATATGAAGAAACGAAACCGAAACAACCACGACAGTGGTATGAACATGAATATGTAAAGGAGGAATGGCTCGACAGTAAGGTAAACAGCAGTGTTGCCTTATGGCAACAGGTAAATGGAACATACCCGATAATGTGCTCGAATCTTTGGCGAGATGCTTTCTGCCGGACATTATAGCTTTCTATGAAACCGAGGAAGGTCAGGAATACTTTGCTCAGTGGAAAGCAGAACGTGAAAAGAAAAAAGCACAGAAAACAGATTCGGAAAATTAAAGCAGCAAAGGGCAAGGAGAAAGCTTAACTCCTTGCCCTTGATTTTTTGATTTATGCTTTGCTATTAAAATTTGGATATGTACACAAAAAGAAAAATCCGAACCCATCTCCAAAAATAAGAAGGTTCGGATTTATACTGTATGGTCCGAGTGACAGGAGTCGAACCTGCGGCCTCTTGAACCCCATTCAAGCGCGCTACCAAACTGCGCTACACCCGGATGTCGTTTTGCGACTTGAATATAATACTACATTTGAGGCGGATTGTCAAGGGCTAATTTCAGATTTTTGTAATTAATTTGTGTTTTAAGCTTTGGTGGGGAAGCAGCCTACAATTAAAGCTCCTCAGACTCTTTCGCCTGAGGAGCTTTTTGCAGGTTGTTCTGCTTATTGTTATTGCGTTTTATAAGGTCTCACCGATAGGGAAGTCTACTGTGATGCCTGCAACATACTTCTGGATTGCAGTTGCGTCCTTGATTGTGATTTCTTCGTCACCATCAACATCTGCAAGGTATGTACCCTTTATGCTGATTGTTGCCAGTCTTGCGATGTTCTTCTGAATCAGGGTTGCGTCCTTGATGTTGACCTCGGAATCTTCGTTTGCGTCGCCAAGGAGACCTGTTACATCTGCAGTGTTATCGTCGATTATCTCTACTTCTATCTGGAACGTAAAGCCCTTGTACATATACTCTGCAACATAGTTGCCTGTTGAACTTACTCTCAGTTCCTTAACCTCAAACACATCGGAGTGAAGAACATCCTTGCCGATGACTGTTTCTGTTGTTCCGTCTTTGTAGCTGACTGTGAATTTAAGGTCGTTAACCTCGGAGGGGAAGAGGACGTACTCGCCTGTTTCTGAGTCGAAATATCCGTAGTGAGTTTCTCCGAAGGGGTATTTGAAATCGGGTGTGTTTGTAACCTCGATATTCTTTACGGGAGTTTCAAGAACGTGTACGGGAACCTGTGTTTCAAAACCAAGATAGGTGATCATTACAGCGTTATCGGTGCCTTTTGTCCAAGGCTTATCATACTGTTTGTGATACCAGTACAGGTCATAGGGAAGCTCGTTGTCGTAGAGAGATACGGTTTCGTTAGTGCCGTCTGTATAATTGATTTTTAAGCAGGGTGTGAGGGGTAATTCGTAATAATAGAAGAAAAACTGAGTTTCGTTATCATAGTCGTCGTATGTGGACTCTACATAGCCGTTCATATTTTCATAGAGAACAATGTTATCTCCGATGTATTCCAGTGATTTGACAGGGTTGTCAATGAGCTTGTAATTGAAAAGTGCCTGAGCGTATTCACAAGAGAAATTTGCATAGAATGCGCCTGTGTAGTCGAATCCTGTGCCTGTCTCAACTTCGCATCCCTCTATAAGACCTCCGTCATCATAGGACCATTGATATTTACTGCCGTCAGACATTGTAAATTCAATTATTATGCCGTCCATTGTGAAAGTTTCATCTTCAATACCCTTGATAACAGTTGTGTTTATGGGGGGTGTGATAACCTCTGCATCCTCGGGTACAACGCTGTTCTGAATGCAGACAATTGTTTCTTCGTCAAATTCGGAGTAGGTGTAGATTTCAAGTGTGTATTCAATACCCTCAAACAGGTAGTAATTCATACCGAAATTCGAGGATGTGAAATCATCATTGTGCCAGATTTCGTCTCCGTTTTCATCGTATAGACTTGCACATGTATCTGCACTGCCTACTGAATAGATGTGATAGAAACCTGTTTGTGCGGGGGTGAAGGTGAGGAATTCACTTTCATCTTCAGGAATTGTCAAAGGTTGAGTGAGTGCCTGGGGCTTTTCTGCAATAACGGGGAATACAGCGTTCTCTGTGAATGACCAGAGTTCGATTAGAAGAGAGTAGTTTTTGCCTTTTTCAAGGTGTGTGTACATACCGAAGTTATACCCGTTTTTTCCATCATCATTATACTCAATTTCATTGCCGTCTGAATCAAACAGAGTAGCAATGGTGTCGTAAGAACCGGTGGAATAGAAGTGATAGATGCCGTCTTCATCAGGTGTAAAGTTAACAGTTGCAGTGCTGTCACCTGATAATTCAACCACGCAAGGGTTCTGCAATGTGAGTTTGTATTCGTTTGCAGCGCTGACAGAAATTGCAGGCAGGGATGCAAAAAGCATTACCGTAACTATCAGCAGGGATAAGAGTTTTTTTATATTCTTCATAGAATATACCTCCTTAAAATTTGGTAAAGCATATGCTTTATTTCCATATTTTGATTATATCAAAATCTTTTGTATAATTCAAGAACTTTATGGGTTTAGTGTGATAAATTGTGAGGAGAGAAAAAAGTCCCATAGCCGCATTTGGCTATGGGATCTGTTATGATTATGCTGATTTCTGATTACTCAAAGAAAGCAGAGAAGGCACGATATGCCATATAGATGTCAATCTTTGAGATAACCTCGAAGGGTGCGTGCATGGAAAGAACGGGAACACCAAGGTCAACGGTGTCGATGTTCATATTGGCAACGTACTTTGCGATTGTACCGCCGCCGCCAAGATCAACTCTGCCAAGCTCGCCAACCTGCCAGAGAATGTCGTTGTTCTCAAGCATTGCACGAACCTCGCCCATATACTCGGCAGAAGCATCGGATGTGCCACCCTTACCGCCGTGACCTGTGTACTTGCTGATAACAACACCGCCGTTGAGATAAGAGCTGTTCTTAGCCTCGAAGCAGGAAGCGTAAGTGGGGTCATAAGCAGCGTTAACATCTGCGGAGAGACACTTGGACTTAGAGATAGCGTGGTGAGCCTCTACGCCGTCCATCTTTGCAAGGTCTGTGATGAAGTAGCGGAGGAAGTCACTCTGCATACCTGTGTTACCATCGGAGCCTGTTTCTTCCTTGTCACAGAGTACTGTGATTGCTGTCTTTACGGGAGCCTTTGCATCAATTGCGGCCATAAGTGCAGGATATGCACAGCATTTATCATCGTGACCATAACCACCAACAAGGCCACCGTCAAAACCAACATCGCGTGTCTTGTATGTGGGAACAAGGCACAGCTCTGCAGAGAGGAAGTCATCCTCTGTGATACCATACTTCTTGTTGAGGATATACATAACATTAAGTTTTACAAGGTCGGACTCGTCGTCGTTGGAGAAAGGACGGGAGCCAACGATTACATTAAGGTCTTCGCCATCGAAAGCTTTTCTGAGGGGCTTTTCAATCTGCTCGTAAGCAAGGTGGGGGAGCAGGTCGGAAATGCACAGGCAGGGCTCAGACTCATCGTCACCAAAGCGAACCTGAACAACTGTGCCGTCCTTCTTGCATACTACACCGTGGAGAGCAAGGGGCATTGCAAGCCACTGATACTTGCGGATACCGCCGTAGTAGTGAGTTTTGAAAAGTGCAAGACCTGATGTTTCATAGAGGGGGTTGGGCTTTAAGTCGATTCTGGGAGAATCGATGTGAGCAATTGCAAGTTGTGCACCCTCGGTAACACCCTTCTGACCGATAACAGCAACCATAAGAGCCTTGTCACGATTGTTAACATAAACTCTGTCGCCTGCTTTGTAGGTTTTGTTGGGGTCGAACTCCTCAAAACCTGCTTTCTTTACAAGTTCGATGGAATAAGCCACAGCATCACGCTCTGTGCGGGAGTAGTCAAGGAAAGGCTTGTAGCCCTCGCAGAATGCATCTGCGTTTTTGATAGCTTCTTCAGAGAGTCTGGAGATTCCGGGTTTGGGGTCCATTAATATTTGTTCTTTCAGTGCTTTTGCAGCATTTGTTTCTGACATAATTAAATTCCTCCTGTTTATATATTGGACGGGGCGATTTTGCTCCATTAATTCCTATTTTAATCATATCACGGGATGAGATATTTTTCAATAGATTTGTTTGTTCAAATGTGAATTGTCAAGGCTG
The DNA here is from genome assembly GCA_015065665.1 of Oscillospiraceae bacterium. Taxonomy (GTDB): domain Bacteria; phylum Bacillota; class Clostridia; order Oscillospirales; family Acutalibacteraceae; genus Ruminococcoides. The sequence continues at coordinate 4,729 of SVPX01000017.1, forward strand.
TGTTTCAGAGAAGTAGAGTTTTTCGTACATTTCCTCGGCATGGCGGATTTTGTCCACATACTGGGATGTTTCCTCATAGGGAATAGAGTACAGAGTAACTCCGTCTGTGCTGTACTGTGGGTCTGAGAGCCAACTCTGAACAATGCCCCCTGCGTTATAAGCGGCACATGCTGTATACAGGTCTTCGTAATGGTCGGTAAGATACCTCAGATAATAACAGCCGTAGTCCATATTTACAAGGGGGTTGAATATCTCTGACTCCTGCACATCCGCATCCTTAAGGTCTGCAATCCACATAAAGGTTTCGGGCATTATCTGCATAAGTCCGCAGGCACCTGCAGGGGACTTTGCATCGGATTTGAAGTTGCTTTCTGTGTGAATAACCGCACAGATGAACTCAGGTTCAAGGTCGTATTCTTCAGATGCTTTCATAATATATTCTCTGTAATTAAGGGGGTAAAGTTGCATTTCTATTTTCTGCCTGAGTACAGAGAAAACATCGGTGAATATGAGCAGACAGGCAAGGAGAATGAAAATAAGAGCCGTTACAAGAACACCTGAGCAACCGCAGGACTTTTTCTTTTTTCTGCGGGTTTTACGAGTGGTGTTGCTCATTTCAGAACCTCCCCCAGGGCTCTTAATGACTCCAGTCTGAGGTGGTCAAAATCCTTTTGGTTTTCAATTACAGCATCCGCTCTGTCTGTGTAGAAAGAGTTATCTTTCTGGGCGCTTATTCTGGCGAGTGCTTCGGCTTCTGTAATGTTGTCGCGTTTGAGTATACGGCTGAGCCTTGTATCTTTTGGAGCAATAACAGCAATAATTCTATCACAAAGAGTGTCTGCACCTGACTCAAAAAGTGTGGGTGCATCAAAGATGATATTGCAAAAACCCTGTGCAGATAAGCACTCGAATTCATCCTTTGCAAGGCGGAGAATTACAGGGTGGGTGATGGAGTTGAGAAGGATTGTGGATTCTTCGTCCTTGAAGGCTTTTTGTGCCAGTATTCTGCGGTTTACAGTTCCATCTTCATTTAGTATTTCAGATGAAAAAGCATCGGTAAGATTTTTAATACATTCTACATCTTCAAGTGCCTTGTGGGCAACCTTGTCTGCATCAACAACACCGCAACCTGCTTTCTTAAGGAAGGCGGCAACCTGTCCTTTGCCTGCGCCTGTGGGCCCTGTAAGACCGATTAGGGTGTAGGGAGCAGATGAATCAAGAGATATTATCTCAAATCCTGCGGCGCGTATAAGGCGATTGAAAAGTGCCATACCCAGTCCCTTTGTGTCGGGACAGCGCACATAGATTGTATCGGCTTCATCTATCTCATCAGCACTTCGCAGTGCGGAGAAGAGGTTGTGTGCCTGAGTGCCGTAGTCATCCTTGTCACCTAAGGGAAGAGTGTGGCAATTAAGAAATGGCACATCCTCGGTATAGCACAGGGCAACTACCTCGTTCTGTGGCAGAGTGGCAAGGAAGTTGCGGTATTCCTTGTCATCTGCTTTTACAAGGTAAACTTTTGATTTTGGGGAATAGTGCTTATATTTCATACCGGGGGAGGCGGCTTCTTCTCCATCCCGGAGCTTTTCAAGTACAGCGTCACTTACTGCAACCTCGCCAAGTACCTCACGCAAATCCTCAAGGGTGATGCCTCCGGGGCGGAGCACCATGGGAGGATTTGTGCATACAGTGATAACTGTGCTTTCAAGTCCCACATCGCTTTCACCGCCGTCAATAATTGCGTCAATCTTCGAGTCAAGATCAGCGGCTACATGCTGTGCTGTTGTAGGACTTGGACTGCCCGAAAGGTTTGCAGAGGGTGCGGCAAGGGGAAATCCTGCGGCACGGATAAGGTCTCTGGCACCTTTGTGAGCAGGGAGACGGATGCCTACAGAATCAAGAGTACCTGTGACTTCTTTGGGAACAGCCTCTCCTTTGGGACAGATTATGGTGAGAGGTCCCGGCCAGAAATTCTCTGCAAGAAGTTTTGCTTTTTCGGGGAATTCTCTCACAAGGGCAAATTTTTCTATATCTTCAATGGCACTGATATGCACGATGAGGGGGTTGTCAGAAGGTCTGCCCTTTGCTGTGAAGATAGTAGATACTACCTTGCCGTCAAGGGCATTAGCCGCAAGACCATATACGGTCTCGGTAGGCATAGCAACAAGACCGCCTTTTTTGAGTATCTGTGCGGCGGTGTTTATGTCTTCTTTACTTGTTGTAAGGTGTAGTGTCTTCATATGTGTTTCCTTAAGATTGTTGTTCTTTTAGTTGCTGGGCTCTGTATGCGGCAATCATAGGGTCGATAACCTCATCAAGAGAGCCCTCCAGTATGGCATCAAGTCTGTATATCGTAAGTCCGATACGATGGTCGGTAACTCTGTTTTCGCGATAGTTGTATGTTCTGATACGTTCGCTTCTGTCACCTGTGCCAACCTGAGATTTACGCTCTGCGGCAATGGCACCTGATTGTTCCTGCTGTTTTTCGTTGAGGAGTCGGGACTTGAGGACTTTCATAGCCTTATCTTTGTTTTTGTACTGGCTTCTTTCGTCCTGACATTCCACAACTGTGCCTGTGGGCAGGTGGGTGATACGAATTGCGCTGGAGGTTTTGTTGATATGCTGACCGCCTGCACCTGAGGCGCGGAAAGTATCGATTTTAAGGTCAGCAGGGTTAATTTCAATTTCTACATCCTCTGCCTCGGGAAGTACCGCAACTGTAACGGTGGAAGTGTGGATTCTTCCGCCTGATTCGGTTTCGGGTACACGCTGTACGCGGTGAACACCGCTTTCGAATTTAAGGCGGGAGTAAGCACCTGCACCCTCAATCATAAATGATACTTCCTTGATACCGCCAAGACCTGTTTCGGAGATGTTGATGGTGTCGGTGGTGTAGCCTCGGGAGTCAGCGTACATTGAGTACATACGATAGAGTACCGAGCAGAAAAGTGCTGCTTCCTCACCGCCTGCACCTGCGCGGATTTCTACAATAACATTCTTATCGTCATTGGGATCTTTAGGCAGGAGGAGAATACGAAACTCACTTTCAAGCTCTGTGATTCGCTCTTTTGCTGTGTTCAGTTCTTCCTGTGCCATAGATTTTAATTCTTCATCGCAATCGGGATCAGACAGCATCAGAAGTGAATCGGCTACTGTTTCTTTTGCACTTTTGTATTCTTTATATGTGAGAACGATAGGCTCTATGCTGTGGAGTTCCTTCATTATCTCTGTGTAGCGGGATGCGTCTCCTGCTACAAGAGGGTCATAGAGCATTTTGCTCAATTCTTCATATCGTTTTTCAAATACTTCGATTTTTTCAAACAAAATATCATATCCTTCCGAAATTTGATTTTATATGGATAATCAGATTTCGGAACGCTATGTGTTGCTGATTATTTTTTTCAGATTCTTTTCTACTTTTGAGCGAGGCAGGATAACCTGATGTTCGCAACCCTGACAGGTCATTTTGAATTCCATACCGATACGGGTTACAAGGAAGTTTTTGCATCCGCAGGGATGGGGCTTTTTCATCTCAAGAATATCTCCGATTTTAATATCCACAGGGATACCTCCTTTTGAAGTGATAGGTAAGAGTAAAAAAGTAATAAGTTATTCTACAACAAAGTCCCGGACTTTGTGCCAGAATTTTTCGTCAATAATTGCTTCGGCAAGGATACCCTCTGCAGTGTATTCCTCAGAGAGAAGTGTGGCACCCTTGCGGATTTCTGCAATAAGTCCTGCATCGCTGAAGGGTACAAGAATCTGCACCTTCTTAACTCTGACAGGCAGGTTATCCTCAATAGCACTCAGGAGTTTATCTATGCCTTCGCCTGTAACGGCACTTATGCGGACGCTGTTGCCAAGATTAAGTTCTTCTATCCTCTCGGTAAGCAGGTCGCATTTGTTCAGTACGTTGATGATGGGTGTTTCTCCGCAACCTAACTCCTTGAGCAAATCGCAGGTAACAGTCAGGTGAAGCTGTGCTTCTTCGTTGCTGATGTCACATACATTGAGAATGATATCAGCCTGCGCAGCTTCCTCAAGGGTAGACTTGAAAGCTTCTACCAGATGATGGGGCAGACGGCGTACAAAACCTACTGTGTCAATAAGCATAACTGTGACACCAGAGGGGAGTTTGAGAGAACGGGAGGTAGGGTCAAGGGTTGCAAAGAGTTTGTCTTCTGCAAGAACTCCCGCCTCGGTAAGATAGTTCATTAGTGTGGATTTGCCTGCGTTGGTGTAGCCAACTATGGCAACTGTGATAACTGAGTTCTTCTCTCGTCTTCGTCTTAGTTCCGCACGATGATTTTCTACATCCTTAAGTTGTGCTTTTACGGTTTCCATACGGCGGCGGATGTGACGCTTGTCGGTTTCAAGTTTGGTTTCACCGGGACCTCGTGTGCCGATACCACCGCCAAGTCGGGAAAGAGCAAGACCTTTACCTGTGAGTCGGGGCATAGAGTACTTAAGCTGTGCAAGTTCAACCTGCAGTTTGCCCTCCTTGCTCTTTGCGCGGAGAGAAAAGATATCAAGAATAAGAGTGGTACGGTCAACTACTCTTACATCGGTTTCAGCCTCAATGTTGCGGATTTGTGTGGGAGTAAGCTCACAGTCAAAGATAATCAGGTCGATATCTTCAGTTTCGCAGAATTCTTTTATCTCAATAAGTTTACCACTGCCTACACAGGTTGCTGTTTCGGGGCGGTCAAGTTTCTGTGTGATTGATGCAACAGGCTCTGCACCTGCACTTTCTACAAGTTCAAAGAGCTCTGCAAGAGAGCTTTCTGCATCGTAGTCACCTGTATCAACAGATACAAGCAAAGCTCTGTCGATTTTCTCCTGTGTTTCAAAAAGTTCCATAATTACCTCTTGGTTGTATATTTAAGGGGACAGGCATTGCCGTCCTGTGATGAGTTGGTTTGATTAAGAAATTACTTTTTATTTTTTGGAGCATAGTGGTGTCGCCCTGGGAAAACTTTTTCTTAAGTGTAAGTTACCATTAAACGGGCATTAATAATAAAATTATAATATATCTATGATTATTTGTAAACAATAAAGGTTGAAATTATCCCTTTGTATGTTATAATCTTTATTGTATTATTTGTAAATTCTGCGTATTGCGGGTGAATCTCAATGAAACTTAAACGTGCTGTTGCTATCAATGATATATCCTGTATGGGCAAATGTTCTCTTACTGTAGCACTTCCTGTTATTTCTGCTATGGGTATTGAGTGTGCGGTATTGCCTACTGCGGTGCTTTCTGCTCATACTGCTTTTGAGGGCTTTACATTCTGCGACCTTACTCATCAGATTAAGCCTGTCAGTGAGCATTGGGAAAAGAGAAAAGAGCATTTTGACACAATCTACTCAGGGTATCTTGGTTCTATCGAGCAGATTGAACTTGTGGCGGATTTTATTGATACATTCAAGGAGTCGGATACCAAAGTAATCATTGACCCTGTGCTTGGTGATGGTGGCAGACTTTATACGAATTTTACTGATGAGTTTCCAAGGAAGATGAGAAAACTCTGCCAAAAAGCCGATGTTATCACCCCCAATCTGACAGAGGCGGCTTTTCTTACAGGCAGAGAATATGTAGGTGAGGGTTATACCGAAGAATACATAAAAGATTTACTTGCTGACCTTGCATCCCTTGGTGCAAAGAGGGTTGTGCTGACAGGTATCTCTTACGATGAAAAACGCCTTGGGGTTGCCTGTTATGACGCTCAGAAAAAAGAGTACACCTACTATCCCGGTGAACGTATTGAAAGTATGTTTCACGGTACAGGTGATGTGTGGGCAAGTACATTTACAGGCGCATATACAAAGGGTATTGATTTCTCAAAGGCTGCTGAGATTGCAACTGACTTTACAGTTGAGTGCATAAAGGCAACTATGGATGATAAAGAAAATCATTGGTATGGAGTAAAATTTGAACTTTGTCTGCCTCTTTTGTGGGAAAAGATGAAGTGATTTTATTCTGACAATATAAGGGGAATGTTATGAAGAAGATTTTATCAATACTGTCACTTGTGATGGTGGCAGTTTTAATGTTGACAGGTTGTGCATCTTCAGACAAAGGAATAGATGCAAAAAATGACCTTATGAATATCAAGGCGGCAGGCAAAATGGTTATCGGTATCACCGAGTCTGCTCCTATGAATTATTATGATGAAGAGGGTAACCTTGTGGGCTTTGACACAGAGTATGCAAAGGTTGTTTGCGAGAGGCTGGGTGTTGAAGCGGAGTTTAAGATTATCAACTGGAACACAAAAGAAAAAGACCTTGAAAAAGGTGAGGTTGATGCTGTATGGAATGGTCTGACAGTAAATAAGGACAGACGAAAGGATATGGATTTTACCAAGGTGTATCTTACCAATAAGCAATGTGTTGTGATTGATAAGTCAGATGTTTCTGTATACACATCGGCTCAGAAGATGAAAGATGCCGTTGTTACTGCAGAAGCAGGCTCAGCAGGTGAGGTTGCTGTGAGTTACAACAGGTACCTCTCAAAGGCAGATTATGTTCCATCGGGTTCTCAGTCAAATGCGTTGATAGCTCTGGCGGCCGGTAATGCTGATGGGGCGGTTGTGGATATTACCTTTGCTTTTTCCAATGTGGGCAAGGGTGACTACAAGAATCTGATGATTGTTGAGGATATTACACTTTCTGATGAAGAGTATGCGGTTGGTCTGAGAAAGGGCTCTGACCTGACAGCGGAAATCAACAGGGTCACAGATGAACTTATTGAGGATGGAACACTTCTTGCTATTGCGGCAGAATACGGCCTTGCAGAGCGGGTTGCAGCAGCACTGAGCAACAGGTGAAATTCTGTGTTTACAGGATGAATAAATGTGTTTACGGAGCAGGAGAAATCCTGCTCTTTTCTGTTCTTCTTTCAATGTTTTAACGTGCTGAAAGTTTTTCTGCAAAACACTTGATGTATAGTGTGGTTTTGTGATATAATTACTTGATTATATTTTTATTCAGGGGGTATTCCTGTGGACCTTAAAAGAATTGTTATCAAGGTGGGTACTTCCACCCTTACATATGAAAACGGAAAAGCAAATCTCAGACGTATTGACAAACTTTGCAAGGTGCTGTCTGACCTTCATAATCAGGGCAGAGAGATTATCCTTGTATCCTCAGGTGCAATCGGTGTAGGTGTGGGCAAAATGGGGCTTCCCAAGAAGCCTGATTCCACACCGGAAAAACAGGCACTTGCTGCAATCGGTCAGTGTGAACTGATGTTTATGTACGATAAGCTTTTTGGCGAGTACAACAATATGGTGGCACAGGTGCTTCTTACCCGTGATGCTGTGGATTCCGAGCATAAGAAAGAAAATGTGCTTAACACCTTCAATACTCTGATTTCTATGGGTATTATACCCGTTGTAAATGAAAACGACACAGTTGCTATTGATGAGCTGGAAGGTCACAACTTTGGCGATAACGATATGCTGTCTGCTATTGTTGCAAAGCTTGTATCCGCTGATGCACTTGTGATTCTCACCGATATTGACGGACTTTATGATGCTGATCCCAGAAAGAACAAGGATGCAAAACGCCTTGAGAAGGTGGAGAAAATCACAGAGGAAATCGAGAATATGGCAGGTGGCTCTGGTTCTAACCGTGGTACAGGCGGTATGACTACAAAGGTTATGGCGGCAAAGTATGTGACAGAAAGCGGCATTGACTGCTTTGTTATCTGTGGTGATGAGCCTACGCGTATCTATGATGTGACAGACGGCAAATCCGTTGGTACACATTTCTGTAGAAATTGATTATTAACTGAAATTTACCCTAAAAGGAGAATATATTATGACTATCGTAGAAATGGGAAAAAGAGCAAAGGAAGCCTCCCGCGTACTTGCTACAGCAGGTGCAAGTCTTAAAACAAAGGCTCTGTATGCTCTTGCAGATGCACTTGAGGAAAATTGCGATTATATCCTTGCAGAAAATGAAAAGGACTTAGAAGCAGGAAGAGCGGCAGGTATGTCCAAGTCACTCCTTGACAGACTTTCCCTGAGCAGTGACAGAGTTTCTTCTATGGCTCAGGGTGCAAGACAGGTTGCATCCTTCCAGGACCCTGTGGGTGCTGTGCTTTCAGGCAATGTTATGCCCAATGGCCTGCAGGTTACAAAGGTGAGAGTTCCCCTTGGTGTAATCGGTATTATCTACGAGGCTCGTCCCAATGTTACTGCTGATGCTGCGGCTCTGTGTCTTAAGGCTGGTAACGCGGTAATCCTGCGTGGCGGCAAAGAGGCTATCAACTCCAATATGGCTGTTGCAAAGGTTATGCGAGAGGCTGTAAAGAACGCAGGTCTGCCTATTGACTCAATCCAGCTTATTGAGGATACAACAAGACAGTCAAGTATTGAACTGATGGGACTGACAGATTACCTTGATGTGCTTATTCCCAGAGGCGGTGCAGGTCTTATCAAGGCTACCGTTGAGAACGCAAAGGTTCCTGTTATTGAGACAGGTACAGGCAACTGCCATGTATATGTTGACGAGTTTGCTGATCTGGAAATGGCAAAGAACATTGTATTCAACGGCAAAACATCCCGCCCCTCTGTATGTAATGCAGTTGAGAGTGTACTTGTTCACAAGAGCATTGCAGAGGAGTTTCTGCCTCTTATGAAGGCTGAACTAGATAAGATGAATGTTGAACTGAGAGGTTGCTCAGAAACCTGCAGAATTCTTGGTGAGTCTGTTGTACCTGCAACTGACGATGACTACTTTACAGAGTTCCTTGACTATATACTCTCTGTTAAGGTTGTTTCTGATATTGATGAGGCAATTGCACATATTGCAAAGCACTCTACAGGTCATAGCGAATGTATTGTTACAGAGAACTATTCCTGTGCTGAGAAGTTTATCGCTCAGGTTGATGCTGCTGCAGTTTATGTTAACGCATCCACCCGTTTTACCGATGGCGGTGAGTTCGGTCTTGGTGCAGAGATTGGTATTTCAACACAAAAACTCCATGCCAGAGGTCCTATGGGAATCAACGAACTTACCAGCATGAAGTTTATAGTTAAAGGCTCAGGTCAGATAAGATAAGACCTGACAGATTCAGTTTGAATAAAACTAAATTATTATATATAGCAGGGCTAGAATCAAGGCAGGATCAGAGGAATCCTCGCTACACAGAATCATAACAAGCACCAGTATCAGCAGCTTTTCTTTGTCTTCAAAGAGAAGTGGGAAATTTGGTGCTGGTGCAGATGTTGCAGGGGTGGAGGCTTTTTCACAGACAGTTTCCTCTTTGTGAGGAGTTGTTTCTTCCGTCTTTGGCTTTTGTGGATTCTGAGGTTTTGATTGAGGTTGAGACCTTTGGGTGCGATTCTGATTCTTATGCATTTCCTGTGCTCTGCGCAGAGCCTCGTGCTCAAGGGAGTCCGTAAAACTACCTCCTCTAAATATGGTTTATATTATGCCTGTCTGACGGAGTTTGGGCAGAAGCCTCATTATTCTGAGCATCTTGCCTGCCTCCTCAAGACGGCGGTGTTTATCCCCTGAGAGAAAAGGTCTGAGGGAATGTAGCAATGCGGTGGTTTCGTCCTCCTGATTAAGTCCCGAAAGAAGTGGCAGAAAGGATGAAATTCTGCTCATCGTTTCCGGGGAGAGAGATAATCCCTGATTGTTCTGAGAACTTACCTGAGGATTGCTCTGAGAGGATAAAAGTCCTGACAATGCAGATATATCAAAGGGTGTGTTTTGCTGAGAATTGCCTTGAGTGTTATTGGATTTCTGTGGTTCAGAGGCGTTATTGTCCATAAGTCCCAGTTCCTTTCCAAGTGAGCGGAGTTTCTGCACCGCATCGGGATTAGAGAGGACAGAGGAGAAAATATCCTGCATATTATCCATTGGAACCAAACATCCTTATTAGTTTCTGAACCTGAGGATTCTCAAGAATCTGACGGGTTTTATCGGGATTGCCCAGTATCTCTTTGATTTTCTTCTGTTGTTCAGGGGACAGGTTTTCCATAAGGGAATCCACATCTCCTGCCTTTGCAGACTGAGCTATATCCTCCGGGGATTTGCGGAGTTTCTCTGACGCGGTCCTCATAAAGTCCGAAGAATTGTTTTTCACATATAACACCTCGTTTCACTATATGATTGTCATTTATATATTATGACAGAAAGGGAATTATGCGAATTTTAGTTTTTTCTGATTCTCACGGAATGTACAGTAATATCCGCACAGTTGTAAGGAAGTACTCTGATATAGATGTGATTATTTTCTGCGGTGATGGTGCAGAGGATATTGACGAGATAAAAATGGAGTTCAGTAATAAGATGATAATTGCTGTAAGGGGTAACAGAGACTTCTGCACCAGCAATCAGAATATCGAGACAATCACCCTTGAGGGCAAGAAACTCTTTATTACTCACGGACATATATACAATGTGAAGTATGGCCTTTATAATTTATCTTGCGCTGCTCGTGAGGCAGGGGCAGATATTGCCATATTCGGACATACACATGTGGCAACTGAAATTTATGATGATGGTTTGTATCTGTTCAATCCCGGCAGTATTATGGGGTACGAAGGCTCATACGGAATTATTGATGTTACCCCTCAGGGTATAGTTACAAAAATCCATAAATTTACAAGATAATTTTTTCTGTGGAAAAATCAATTATTTTATGATACAATCAAAGAGTGAGGTGAGGCTAAAGTGAATTTTTCTTCGGTTAAATGCTCTCAAAGTCTTAGAAATCAACTTGAATCTATGGAAAAAAGTCACAGGATGCCTCATGCTCTTATTATCACAGGTGGCGATGACACCACAAGACAGGAGTTTGCAGAATTTCTGTGTAAGTGGAGTGTTTGCACAAGTGATCACAGCCCCTGCGGTGAATGTGCCCAATGCAGGAAGGCAGAGGGTAAAAACCACATTGATATATATTATGCAAAGGGCAAGGGCAAGACAAACGGCATCCCTGTTGAAGAAATAAGAGAAATTATCAAGGATACTGCCATAAAGCCCAATGAGGCAAAGCGGAAAGTTTATGTGCTTTATGATGCGGACAAGCGTATGGGCAAGGAGTCTATGAATGCATTCCTCAAGACTTTGGAGGAGCCTTCTCAGGATATACTCTTTATTCTGACTGCAGAGAATCTTAAGGCAGTGCCTGTTACCATACTTTCCCGATGCACTTGTCTGACCTTGGAAAGTTCAATAGGGGTTTCCGATAAAACTATGGAACTTGCAGAGGGGATACTTCTTGGTATTATCTCTTCAAGTGAACTTGATTTGCTGAAAGCCCTGGGGATTATCACAACAAGACAAGTTGCCCTTGAGGTTTTGCCTGTGGTGAGGACAGTGCTGGGTGATACACTGAGTCTTTCTGTGGGGGCAGAAGGTGTTTTTGACAGCGAACTCCCCATGAGTCTCAGAAAGAAACTCACAAAAAATAAGATTATAAGGCTCATTGATGTAACAAGTGACGCCATTAATAAAACAAACCGCAATGTCAATCTGACTATATTGACAACCTGGCTTTGCGGAGAATACAGGAGGATATCATGGCAGATGTAGTAGGTGTCCGCTTCAAAGAAGTTGGCAAGATATATTATTTTGCACCCGGTGAAGAACAGTTTCAGCCCGGAGATATGGTTATTGTTGAAACTGCACGAGGTGTAGAATGCGGTACTGTTGCGGCAGGCAACAAGGTTGTGCCTGACGAGGAGATTGTGCATCCCCTCAAGAGCATTATCCGCAAGGCAACAGAGGACGACAAGAAGAAACTTGAGCATAACAAGGAACTTGAAAAGAAGGCTTTTGATATTGCTGAGAAAAAGATTGCATTTCATCAGCTTGACATGAAACTTGTTAATGTTGAATATACCTTTGACGGAAGCAAGATTCTCTTCTACTTTACAGCAGACGGCAGAGTAGACTTCAGAGCATTGGTTAAAGACCTGGCATCTGTGTTTAAAACAAGAATTGAACTGCGACAGATTGGTGTGCGCGATGAGGCTAAGATGCTTGGCGGCCTTGGTGTGTGCGGTAAGCAGTTCTGCTGCTCCAGCTTTATGGGTGAGTTTGCACCGGTTTCTATCAAAATGGCAAAGGAGCAGGGACTTTCTCTTTCTCCTGTTAAGATTTCTGGTACCTGCGGTCGCCTTATGTGTTGCCTTAAGTATGAGCAGGAGGCATATACTGACCTGCTCCGCAATACTCCCAAATATGGTGCTATTGTAAAGACACCTCAGGGCAAGGGTACAGTTGTTGAGGTGAGCCTGCTTACAGGTACTCTCAAGGTCAAGATGGATAACACTCCCCCCGAGGCTGCTCCCCAGACATTCAAGGTTAAAGAGGTAAAAATCATCAAGGATGGTACTATCCGCGTGGATAAAAAGGAACTTGCCGAGCTTAAGGACCTTGAGTAATATGTTAGTTTATTCTGGCACAAAATGCAGGAATTAATAGTTTTTGCAGGGAATTTAAGAAAAATGTGATAAAATAATTGCTTTTTCTGAAAAATGTGCTACAATGATAAAAGAAATTAATTAAGGAGGTGCCTCCCATGGCATATGTAATCAATGACGAATGTATCTCCTGCGGCGCATGCGTAGATGAGTGCCCCTGTGGTGCTATCTCTGAGGGCGACGGCAAGTATGTAATCGATGCAGATATCTGCGCAGATTGCGGTGCTTGTGCTGATGCTTGTCCCGTAGGTGCTCCCAACGAGGAGTAATTCTCATCTGAGAAATGTAACTGCACCCCGCAGGCTTTTTAGATTTGCCTGTGCGGGTGCTGTTCTTCTATATAGGTGTTTTTTTGAGGAGGTGAACTGCAGATGCTAAAGGAAAAAGAACATTTTGAGCCGTTGGGTGATGGGATTGAGATTATAGTCAGCCGTGACTTTCACTTTACAACTGATACAATCTTACTTGCTCACTTTGCAAATCACAGAAAGCGTGACAAGGCTGTTGACCTGTGTACAGGTTGCGGTACAATTCCTATGTTGTGGATGAGAAAGAATCCCCCAAAAGAAGTATATGGTGTAGAGATTTTTGAAGAAGGGGCAGATATGCTTACCCGCTCTGCACAGCATAACGGAGTTTCTCATATTCTTAAGGCTGTATGCGGTGATATCAAGGAGTTAAAGGGTGTTCTGCCTTTCGGCTATTTTGACCTTGTAAGCTGTAATCCTCCCTATAAACTTTCAGGCGGTGGAATTGAAAGCGGAGAAAAGCACGAACTGGTGGCTCGTCACGAGAATATGTGTAATCTTGAGGATGTAATATCAGTTGGTGCAAAACTCCTGCAGTTTTCAGGCAGACTGTGCATTTGTCAGCGCCCCGAGAGATTAACTGACGCAATGGAACTTATGCGTAAATATGACGTAGAGCCCAAGAGGCTCCGACTTGTGCAGGGTAAAAGGGACAAATCCCCCAAACTCTTTTTGCTGGAGGGCAGAAAGGGTTCGAAAGAGGGTAACCTTGTGGTGCTTCCTACTCTTATTGTAGAGGAAGATGACGGAACTTTTACCAGAGAAATGGATGAGATTTACGGCACCTACAAAGACGGTGCAGGGAGTAAATGAGTATGAGTAAAACAGGTGTTTTATATGTGGTGGGTACACCCATCGGAAATCTGGGAGATTTAAGCCCCAGAGCCGCCGAGACTCTTGAAATGGTGGATTTTATTGCGGCGGAGGATACAAGAGTTACAGTTAAACTTCTTAACCACCTTGGTATTAAGAAGCCCATGGTGAGTTACTTTGAACACAACAAGCAGTTCAGAGGGGAGATTATCTGCAAAAGAATTCTTGAGGGCGAGAATTGTGCAGTTGTTACAGATGCAGGTATGCCCTGTATATCCGACCCCGGTGAGGAACTTGTCAGACAGTGCGCTGAGTATGGAATTAAAACTGAGGTTGTACCCGGTCCCTCTGCAGTTATTTCTGCATTGTGCGTGTCGGGACTTGCAACGGGAAGATTTACATTTGAGGGTTTCCTGTCCGTGAATAAAAAGAGCAGAAGAGAGCATCTTGCAAGTATTGTAGGCGAAAAGCGTACTATGATTTTTTACGAGGCTCCCCATAAACTTGCAAATACTCTGAAGGATTTTTATGAGACTTTCGGAGACAGAAAACTTACCATTGCAAGGGAGATTACAAAACTCCACGAGGAGATTATCCGTACTACAACCAAAGAGGCCTATGAGAATTTCTCTGATGGTTCTCTCAAGGGCGAGATGGTTTTAGTCCTTGAAGGTGCTAAAGAAGAAATAAAGAAGGAGTACACTCTGGAGGATGCGGTTGAGATTGCGAAAAATCTTGTTGAAGAGGGCAAAAAAGCAACAGATGCCGCCAAGGAAGCCGCTAATATTACAGGACTTAAGAAGAACGATATTTACAGGGAATTGATGTAAATGAACTATGCACAGGCAACAAAGATAATAGAAATCTTAAGAGAATATGGTTCCCGTCCCGGGCTTGACAGGGTTAACAAACTCCTTGATAAAATGGGTAATCCTCAGGATAAACTTTCTTTTGTGCATATTACAGGTACAAACGGAAAAGGCTCTGTGTGTGCTGTAGTGTCCTCTGTGCTGAAAAGTTCAGGTTATCTGACAGGTTTGTTTACATCACCTTTTATTACTGATTTGAGAGAGCAGATTCAGGTGCAGGGCGAGATGATATCTGAGGAAGATTTTGCTTCTGTAGTTGCTTATGTGTGGGGGATTACAGAGGAACTTATCTCTCAGGGGATTATCATCACAGAGTTTGAGTTTACAATGGCAGTAGCCTTTGAGTACTTCGTACGCAGAGGTTGTGAGATTGTTGTGCTTGAGGTTGGAATGGGTGGCAAAGGTGACAGCACAAATGTTATCAAAGCCCCCTTGTGTGCGGTGTTTACCCCTGTAAGCCTTGACCATACAGGAGTTCTTGGTGCAACTCTCACTGATATTGCAAGAGAGAAAAGCGGGATTATCAAGGAGGGTACAAGGGTTGTATCCTCTGTCCAGGATGAAGAAGTTATAAAAGTTATTGAAGATACCTGCCGTGATAAAGGTGTCAGCCTTAAGATTGCAGATACTTCCCAAATGCAGGTTGTGTCAGAGTCAATTGAGGGTACAGAGGTTATTTACAAGGGCGAGAGTCTGCGGCTTTCTATGCTTGGTAACCATCAGGTGGAAAATTTAGGTGTAGCACTTACAGTAATTGAAACTCTTACTGAGCAAGGTTTTGACAGGATTAACATAGAGAGTATAAGAAAAGGTGTTAAAGAAGCAAAGAATCCCGCAAGGTTTGAGGTGGTATCGGTAAATCCTGCTGTGATTATTGACGGTGCGCACAATCCTGAGGGAATGAGAGTTTTTGCAGATACTGTGAAAAAACTTATGCCTCATAAAAAAGGAATTCTTATGACAGGTATGCTGAGAGATAAGGATATCGACACTTCTCTCGGATATATAGGTGATTTGTTTTCATCTGTCTATACTGTAACAATCGATAACCCAAGGACTATGAGTGCCGAGGAATATGCCGAGAAATGCAGAGGTGTGTTTGACTGTGTCAAAGCCTGCACAGATGCAGAGTCAGCCTTTTCAGAGGCACTTGCAGAGGCTACAGAAAAGGATACCTTCCTTTGTGTCTGCGGTTCGCTTTATCTTGCCGCACAGATTCGTCCTTATATACTCAGTAAACTTAAAAACAGAGGATAAACATATTTATCCGACAACTGAATAATACAGGAAATTTTGCCAACACTTATTACAATATAGGTGTTGGCTTTTTTAGTATAAA
Source organism: Oscillospiraceae bacterium (assembly GCA_015065665.1). GTDB lineage: Bacteria > Bacillota > Clostridia > Oscillospirales > Acutalibacteraceae > Ruminococcoides. Next base: position 20,504 of record SVPX01000017.1, read on the forward strand.
ATTCAGAGTGATTACAAGGAACTTCTGTCACTTGTGCGTAGGGATGAGCATTGCTCATCCGAAACCTTTCTTTGTAAGGTTGGATTTACGGACGGTCGATGACCGTCCCTACGCAGGAAATGGAGTGTTTTATAAAAGGATGTGTGAATATGGTTGAAATTGAAAGCGATGGCAATGTGTGTGTTGCTAAGCTCAATGGTGATATTGACCATCACCACTGTGTGAAAATAAGAAAGAAGATTGATGCAAGGTGCGACAGCGAAAGACCAAAAGTTCTTGTTCTTGATTTCTCGGGTGTGCAGTTTATGGACAGCTCGGGGGTAGGACTTGTTATGGGCAGGTATCGGCAGATGAGTCTGCTTGGAGGCAGGCTGAGAGTAGTGAATGTGCCTGAGAATTTTGATAGGGTTTTCCGCTTGTCCGGACTTGCAGGATTGGGGGTAATGGAATGAATATTATCAATGAGATGAATCTGAGTTTCTGTGCAAAAAGCATTAACGAGAGTTTTGCCCGTAGTGCCATATCTGCCTTTGTGCTGAGCCTGGACCCGACTATCGGTGAACTTTCTGATATAAAAACTGCCGTATCAGAGGCTGTTACAAATTGTATTGTCCACGCTTATGGGTACAAGGGCGGAATTATCTACATAAACGCAAGAATCACAGATACAGGCAAGGTGATTATCAGAGTCCGTGACAAAGGCTGCGGTATGGAGAATGTGAAACAGGCAATGGAGCCTCTTTATACCACAGGCGGGGAAGAGCGGGCAGGTCTTGGATTTGCGGTTATGCAAAGTTTTATGGACAAGGTGTCTGTACGCTCAACACCCTTGAAGGGTACAACCGTTACTATGGAAAAAGCGATTATCCGCTGTGCTAAAAATGACAGAGAGGAATAAACTTATTGAGGAGAATACAGGGCTTGTTCACGCCTGTGTAAGAAAATTTATGGGCAGAGGAGCTTTGTATGATGACCTTTTTTCCTGCGGTTGTGTGGGACTTGTGAAAGCGGCACAGGGGTTTGATGAAAAGTTGGGATTCAAGTTTTCAACTTATGCTGTGCCTGTTATTCTGGGAGAAATCAAGCGGTACTTCCGTGATACAGGTGCAGTTAAGATGAGCAGAAGCCTGAAGGAACTGAGCCTGAAGGTTACAAAATTCTGTGATGAATATGAGAAAAAAGAGGGATGCAGTCCCACGGTTTCTCAGGTAGCAGAGGCTCTGGGCGTCAGTACATCTCAGGCGGCAGAGGCGATGGAAGCCTCAAAACTTCCCTTGTCACTATCCTATGAAACAGAGGAAGATACTGTAGAAATACAGGTGGCGGTGGAATCAGAGGAGGAGAATATTACAGAGAAAATCACCCTGTATTCTCTTCTGGATGAGCTTTCAACTGCAGACAGAGAACTTATAAAACTCCGTTACTTCAGCAGTAAAACCCAGAGCGATACCGCAAGAATCCTTGGGATGACTCAGGTACAGGTGAGCAGACGGGAGAAGAAGATACTCACAACTTTAAGAGAAAAGATGATATCCTAGGAATATGCAAAGAAAAATCCTGTGTACTTAATTGTACACAGGATTTGGTTGTGTTATATAAGTTTATTCCGTTTCACAGTCTTCTTCTATGTTTATGTTCTTTGTTCTTGCCTTATTGATTGCAGAGCAGATGCTGTAGTAAACAGGAATAAGCAGGAATACAAGCCATGTGGGATGCCAGATGTGGCAGAAAACACCCACAGAACAGTAAACAAGTGCGGCAAGTGCAGGGAATGCAAAGTGATGGGCATCTCTCTTGCGGATTGCATCAATCAGAGAGTAGTAAAGGGGTATTGTCAGGAATGTAAGCCAGGAAGTAGACCAGCCGCCGTAAACACCTGAGAAACCCCAGAACAGGAAGATTGCAGCCACTACTATAGGATAGGGGATAAACAGCAGGGCATTTATCCAGGGCGCTGTATCTGAGTTATAGTTGTGTTTGCCTGTAGGGTCATCAACAGAAATCCTGCCTGAGCCGATATGTACTTTTGTGCCGTCTGAAGCATCAACGTGGATTCCTTCTCTGAAGCTGATGTCTACCTTGTCACCTGTGTGAGAGTTTACGTGGATGCCACCGCGGAAACTTACTGAATCCTTGGGAGCGGAGTCTGACTCAGGTGTGGTGTCCTCTGTCTGAGGTGCTTTATCTTCTTCGGGATTTACATTGAGAAGGTCATCAAGAGAAACTCCATAAACCTTTGCAAGTATAATAAGGTTATCTGTGTCAGGGGATGCTTCTGCACGTTCCCACTTGGAAACTGCCTGACGGCTTACGCCGATTTTCTCTGCAAGATCTTCCTGAGAAAGACCTGATCTTTTTCTGTACTGAAGAAGTCTGTTTGCTGTTTCGATGTTCATAATAATACCTCCGAAAACCATCATGTGATTTGATTTTTTGTTGTGCCTTTATTATATCCGCAACTGACAAAAAACGCTATACATTCTGGTTTTCATAGCCGCAACCATCGGTTGCGAAGTGTCAGGAATCCCATTAATACTGGGTTTTATATATCAAGGCCTTTTGTTGTTTTGAAGAACTCCATAATCTTCTGAAGGATGATTTCTGTGCCGCCTTCTACATTGCTTTCGATATTGAGGGGCATAATGGGATCATGAACAGAAAGGCGGAGGAGGAACCAGCCGTCACCGTTGTCCTTGTCAAAGGAAACTCTCACGCCTTCGCGATTGTCGGGTGCAATTTGCCAACCGGGCTGAGCCTCTGCATATGCAAGAAGTTCTGCGATTACTCTCTCACCACATGCGCGGAAGTCATCCTCAAGAATTCTGATGCGGATTTCTTTTTCTTCTTTTGCTTCCTTCAGAGATGAAATAAGGTCGGAGATATCCTTGCCCTCGCGTCTGAGCTGTGCTGCCTTGATGATGATTTTTGTGCAGAGATATGCACCATCATCAAGGAAGTAATTCTCCTGCATAGCGGCGTGACCTGATGTCTCGATAGCAAGGGGACAGGGAATTCCCTCTTTGTTAAGTTCAATCGCCTTGTCGATAACATTCTTGTAGCCGCGGCGATAGCGGTAGTGTTTACCCCCCAGAGTGTTCTCAATGAATTCTCTGAGACCATCGGATGTGATGGAGTCAGTAACAATTGTGCCGCCCTCACAGCCTTCAAGTGCAATTGCAGATGCAAGTGCCACAAGGCGGTTACGGTTAATCTCATTACCTTTGCTGTCAACAACAGCACCGCGGTCAACATCGGTATCAAAGATAACACCTAAATCAGCCTGAGCCTCAACTACTGCTTCTGAAATAGCCTTCATAGCAACAGGAGATTCGGGGTTGGGAACATGGTTGGGGAACATACCATCGGGGTCAAGATAACGGCTGCCTGTGGTGTCTGCACCAAGAACAGCGAGAACCTTGTCTGCATAGAATCCGCCAACACCATTACCTGCGTCAACACAGATTCTGAAGCCCGCAAGAGGTCTGTCGTAGTTATCTGCATTTACGCCCTTCTTGATGATGTTGCACAGATGCTCTGCGTACTGAGTCATATAGTCAACTTCCTTGATTTCACCGCCGTTTGCGATTTCGGGGAAGTTTTCTTCACTTGCATTTGTGAGGATAGCAGTAATATCTGCACCCTCAAGACCGCCCTGACGGGTAAAGAATTTGAGACCGTTGCGGTTGAAGGGGTGGTGACTAGCTGTAATCTGCACAGCACCATCACAGCCTAAATCAACTGTGGTCATAAACATTGAGGGAGTGGATGCGTGGTTGCAGTAGATAACCTTTACACCAAAGGAAGAGAGGGTTTCGGTTACTACAGATGCGATTCTCTCGCCTGAAATTCTTGAGTCGCGACCTACGGAAACAGTAAGGTCGGTGGCGTTTTTGCCTGTTTTCTCACAAAGCCAAAGACAGAAACCGCCTGTCATAGCCTTTATTGCATCATTTGTCATATTGAGAGCCTCGCCCTCAACACCTTCACTTGCAATACCGCGGATATCGGTACCGCTTTTGAACTGTTTATAAAAATCGTTAAGCATAATAAACCTCCGTGAATTTTAAGGTACAAACCTATTATACATTAAATCTCACCGCATAACAACCATAAAATCAAGTGATTTTCCCTTAAAAAAGCCGAAATCCTTACTTTCGGAGTTTTTGTTAAAAACAAAGGGTAGGAGCATAAATTTTCGGTAAAAAATACCCAATCGTAAGAAAGGGTAACGCAGGGTAGCTTTGATGGGTTGTGCAGATATAACAAAAAACTGAGAGTATAATAGGTGAAGATTATACGCGGGATAGCAAGTTGCACAACTAAAAACGCTGTTTATTGTTGACAATCACGAAAAAATGAATATAATGAAGTTGTCAGGTTAAAAGTCCACCTGATTACCGACATACACAATCTCAATAATCAGTCGGTATTTTAGGAACATGCCAAATGGTAAATGGCAGCACGAAAATTTTATATTTATAAAAGGAGGAAATTGTATGACTACAGTCATCAGTTTGCACAACATCGACGTTGATAAGTTCCTCACCGTGCTTGACAGTTGCAAGGGCAATGTATATCTTGTAACCCGTGAGGGAGATCACCTCAACCTTAAAAGCAAGCTTTGTCAGCTCCTCGGCTTAACACAGCTGATCGAGGGTGGAAAAATCGCCGAAGCTTATGTTCTCTGTGACAATCAGGAGGACGAGACCAAGTTGTTCAGATTTGATCTGTACGGTGAAGTCGATTCAAAGACTGCATAATTAATTTAGCTTATCAGACGATAATTTCGTTTCACGTTGATTTCAAAAAACCTTAAAGCAAAGACACCGCTCAGGGATGACCTTGGGCGGTGTTTTTGTTTTTTCTTATATGTTGCAATAATAGGGAGTGTGGTGTATAATAATCAGGTTGCTGAGGTTTTTCTATGAAATAAGGCTTCGCACCTCGGCACTTCTATGTCATGCCTTGTTGTGCTACGCTGCTCTTAAAAAGATCCACAGACTCTCCAAATTTTCCTGCAAGTAAATGCACAGCACTTACTTGCTGTTCGGAAAATTCGGAATCATCTTTGACTTTTTAAGGCTTCGCACCTCGGCACTTCTATGTCAGTTCGCAAAATCCTGACAGAGGTTGGGTTAAAAAATCCACCTTGAATCAAAACTACGGAGGAAATACAAATGAACAAAACAAAAAAGTTCGCCACCATGTATATGGTACAGGCGGCAATCATCGCGGCACTTTATGTGGCTGTGAACTATGCACAGGAGCTTATTCTGCCTACTTCTTCAATAGGGCCTGTGCAATTCAGAGTCAGCGAGATTCTGTGTACCCTTGCACTCTTTATCCCCTCGGCAATCCCCGGACTTACTGTGGGGTGCTTACTCTCAAACATTGTGGCGGTGGGTGTTCTGCCTCTTGATATGATACTGGGTACACTTGCTACATTTCTGGCGGCTGTGTGTGCCTATTATCTGAGGAAGGTAAAACTCTTCTCAGTCCCTTTGCTCTCAATGCTTATGCCTGTTATCTTTAATGGAGTCATAATCGGACTTGAGATTGAGATTTTCTTTATTGAAGGTGCTTTTACCTTCACAGGTTTTCTCCTCCAGTCAGGGCTTGTAGCCTTGGGAGAATTGGGTGTTTGCATAGTGCTGGGTATTCCCTTTTTTCTTATGCTTAAGAAACTGCCTGTTCTGAAGCAGTAAAAGTAAAATAATGATTGTTAACCGAAAACGCTATGGCTTGTGTGAGTCATAGCGTTTGCTGTTTTTGTTATTGTTGACTTACCGGTGGTTGGTGCTATAATAAATACAAGAGGTGGTTTTTATGTTCATAGGTTTTATCAGAAACAATGTAAAAAGATTTATTTCTATGATGTTGGTACTTTTTACACTTTCATCATTTATGGTGTCTGTATCAGCAGGAGAGAAACTTACACTTAATTACACGGATGTTAAACTCTATGTAATGAATGATGCTATGAAAGAGGTTGTGGGAGAGCTTCCTGAGGGATATTCTTCTACTGTACAGCTTGAGGCAAACACAGAGGGTGTAAGATGGTATGTATCATCAGGTGATACTGTAACTGTTGATTCAACTGGTTTTGTTACTCCCACCACAGAGACCTGGTATTACTACGGTAATATGGGTACAACCTTTCTTCCTCAGGAGGGGCAGGTGCCTGATTATGTTGAGGTAAGGCACAAGATGGGTAAGAGTACTGTTACCTGTGTAAAAAACGGTGAGAGAGTCGATGTTTCTGTTGAAGTTTGCGATTACTCCGATGTTTATGTGGATAACAAGATTAAAGCATATATTGACGGTAATATTACAGACACAATGACAGACTACGAGAAGCTTGAGAAAGTATGTGAGTATGCCGCAAGTTTTGAGTATAGTCCCTATGCCTCAGGTTATGAATCAATGATTATTGAAGGCGGCGGTGACTGCTGGGCAAGTGCATCTCTGATTGCACATATTTGCAACAACTATCTGTCTATTGAAGCGACTATAAGATACGGAGTCAATGACCCCGGAGCAGCCAGCAACCATAAAAATGCAGTTGTGTATATTGATGGCAAGTATTATGCTGCAGAGGCAGGATATTATATGCCTGCTCCCAGACTCTGGCATATTGATGAACTTGATGGGGGATACTCTTTCCATTATAAAAACGGCAGCTACTCAGTATATCAGTATGACGGACGGGATAAGGATATAGTTATCCCTGATTTATACGATGAAAAGTCTGTTACTGAGATAGAAGGTAATATTCTTTATTATAATAACTGGGCTGGTTTCAAACCTGAAAGCGTGACCATCCCTGCAAGTATCACAAAGATTGACAATTTTGCTTTCAGTAGTATAGATAGTATTGAGAATCTATATGTAAATGAGGATAATGAGGTTTACTGTTCTGTTGACGGTGTTATCTATACTGAAGATAAGATCGAACTATTTGCTTGTCCTGCAGGCAAAGCAGGTGTGTTTAATGTACCTGAGGGTACACAGCGCATAGGAGATTATGCTGTTGCGTATAATTATAAAATCACAGAGGTTAACCTGCCTGAGGGCGTTAAGTCCATAGGTGAGGGTGCGTTTGGAGATTGCAGTAATCTTACATCAGTATCTCTGCCTGAGAGTCTTGAGACTATTTCTGACTTTGCTTTTTATAACAACTACCAACTCAAAGAACTTTATGTCCCTGCAAGTGTTACACAGATAAGCGACTATGCGTTCTCCAGCACAGACGGTGTTACTATTTATGGCGAAGAAGGTTCTTATGCTCAGGAGTATGCACAGAGTAAGAATATTAAGTTTGTTGTAATGACATCAGGTGATACTGAGCAGGATGGAGAGGTTAATATCAAAGATGCCACAGCAATTCAAAAATATCTTGCTATGCTGGTTGATTTCAGCGGCATACAGGAGAAGGTTGCTGATTTTGACGGTAACGGCAGTGTGAACATTTCTGATGCAACTGCTATTCAGAAGATGCTGGCAGGACTTGAATACTGATTAAGACTATTTGGCAAAAAATAAACGGATATATACAGAAAAAGAGGATTCGTCTCAGACGAATCCTCTTTTTGATTACAGTATCATTTGCAGGGGGGATATGAAATATACAGTTTTTGTAATAAAAATACCGCTACGGATTTGCTCCGCAGCGGTATGAGTTGATAGTAAAACTATCTGTGTTTTTGATTAATCTTCGAAGTTGAATTCGTCTTTCCATTTGTCCTTGAAAATCTCAAAGAGTG
>SVPX01000018.1 GCA_015065665.1 Oscillospiraceae bacterium
GAAAGTTATCGGCGTTGTATCAGGTAAAGGCGGCGTAGGCAAAAGCCTTGTTACATCCGCTATGGCTGTTATGATGAACCGCCGCGGCTACAAGACTGCTGTACTTGATGCTGATATCACAGGCCCCTCTATTCCCAAGGCTTTCGGTCTTACCGAGAAGTGTATGGGTTCCGAGTTTGGTATTCTGCCTGTTACAACAAAGACAGGTATCGATGTAGTATCCATCAACCTGCTTCTTGAAAACGAAACAGACCCTGTTGTATGGAGAGGCCCTGTTATTGCAGGCACAGTAAAGCAGTTCTGGACAGAGGTTGTTTGGAACGACATTGACTATATGTTCATCGATATGCCTCCCGGAACAGGCGATGTTCCTCTGACAGTATTCCAGAGTCTGCCTATTGACGGCATTATCGTTGTTACTGCTGTACAGGAACTGGTATCTATGATTGTTGAAAAGGCTGCTAAGATGGCTAACCTGATGAATGTCCCCATCCTGGGCCTTGTTGAGAATATGAGCTACTTCAAATGTCCTGATTGCGGCAAGGAGCATAAAATCTTCGGCGACAGCCACATTGAGGATATTGCCGCTAAGTACGGCACAGAGGTACTTGCAAAGCTCCCCATTGATCCCGACCTTGCAAAATGCACAGACACAGGCACAATGGAACTCTTTGTTGGCGACTACTTTGAAAAAGCAGCAGACAAGGTTGAAAGCATCTGATAACCCTATATGTTCAGGCACAAAACCCTCGGCAATCGGGCGTTGTTCTTATCGGAGAATTTAAAAAGTCTTTCAATTCTTGTTAAGAACCAGCATCGCATTTGTGCGTACAAATATAATTGGGCGGTAGCCCAAACCCACTAACAACAGAAAAGAGAAGATTCGTTTCTTGCAACGAGTCTTCTCTTTCTTTTTGTCTGTTAAGTGATATGCTGACTATCGTCAGCGTGATATTTTCTCTTTGCGAAAGTGATATTAAGTCCTTTGGACTTAGTGATATTCTATTCGCCCGAAACTCGCGAAGCAAATAACACTCGGCGGAAAGCCGAATATCACTGCGTAGCAACATCACTCGCCGTAGGCGAATAGAGTTGCGTGATACCGAGGGTTTTTTCTTTTATATCTGCACATACTACCTTTATAAATCCCAGGAGGAATATATGTGGGCTTGTCAGAAAAAGTTCTTAAACTGTGGAATCTCCGCCTTTTTATACTCATTGTGATTCTGTTCGTAATCTGCGACCACTACACAGCAAACACCCTTTTTTCTTTTTTATTCTCTCTTATAATCCACACAATTCTCTCTGTATACTTTGTTTTTCGCAGAAGGAGTTTTTCTCTTGTACTGACAGCAGATACCATAACCATCCACAGCGGAATTCTTGTGCAGAGAACCCTCCATCTGAAACTGATAAACATAATATCTGTCAGCAATATCTCCACGCCGCTCTGCAGTCATCTGGGGCTTTCAAACCTTATACTCTATTGTCAGGGAGCCTTCTTCATTCTGCCTCCTCTCGAAAACAAAACCACCACTATGATTACAAGGGCAATAAAAAACGAGGCTATGGAATATGAAGAATAAAACCTCTCCTGTCTTTGTTTCGGTATTTCTTTACCGCTTTGCCTTTGTGCTGTTTTTCATACCTTTACAGAAGGCAATATCCATAGGCACATCCCTGCCCTCGGCAATATATGTATATAGGATAAATGTTGCCGCCATTCCACTAATCTGCATCTTGGCGGTCCTGTGTTACAACCACATACAATACAAAGTGGACAACCACATTCTGCATACAGACAGAGGTGTACTTCTGCATCACAATACGGAAATTTTATTAAGAAATGCCGACTTTATCCGTATAAGTGCAAATCCTGTTTTCAGACTTCTTAAAGTCTGCAAATTGCAGATATCTGCTTCTCACAACAGCACCGCCCTGTATCTTTCTAAGAATGAAACTTATACTATACCAGAATGTTATTATAGAGGAAACAAACAACCCTATACAGAATACAAGCCCTCCTTTTTTTCCGTATTGATTTTCTCTGTGAGTTTTTCCTCTGCTCTCACAGGACTTCTCTCGGCAATTCCTCTGCTTAGAAACATTGCAGGAATACTGGGAGAAAAGCAAACTCACTCTCTCCTTGCAAATGCAGATTTGTGGGTAGTGACAGGTTACACTGCCTTGCCACCCTTTCTGCGGATTCTGTCAACTCTCATATTACTTGCGTGGATTATGGGTGCAACGATAGAATTTCTCCGATATTACCCTATGAAAATCCGCATACACAAGGATTTTCTGAAAACAGAAAAAGGGATTCTCACTAAACGTCTGACATATATAAGAAAAAACTCTGTCTCAGCACTTATAATACGCCAGAGCATACTGCTGTATCTGCTTAAATTACACACAGTTGAAGCACTTATAAAATCTCAGAGGAAAGAAGAGTCTGTCCCTTTGCTACTGGCAAATTCCCGGAGCAAATGCAAGGATTTACTCTTTGATATTCTTCCCGAAAACAACAAAAACCACATTATAAAACCACCTCAGAAAGCTTTTGCAAGTTATGTATACAAGCCTTTTCTGCTGCTATCAATTCTGAGTATTTTTTATATATTTACAGAAAAACTGTCCCCTTACAAAATCGAAATCCACCTGATGCTTTTTGTTACCCTATGGCTTTGCCTGTGGTTTGTTTTTTCTGCTGTATCCTTTACACAAAGCGGTATTTGCCTTTGCAATTCACAACTAATTATCGCCACAACAGACAAACTGAATTATATAAAGGTGCATATTCCAAAGGACAAAATCCGAGGTATAAAAATCACACAGAACATTTTTCAGAAAAGAAAAGGACTTTGCAATCTTCACATCTATATTCTGTCGGGACACCGTAAAAGAATCCTCATAAAACACACAGAGAAAAACAAAACCGCAGGACTACTCAATCTGTAAGTCCTGCGGTGATTTTTATTTAATTACTCTTTATACTCAAGAATATCAGAGGGCTGACAATCCAGCGCCTTGCACAGCTTTTCAAGTGTAGAAAAGCGGATTGCTCTTGCCTTGCCTGTTTTGAGAATAGAAAGATTGGGAGGTGTGATTTCAATCATCTCTGCAAGTTCGTTGGAAGAAATCTTGCGCTTTGCCATCATCACATCCAGATTAACGATTATAGGCATTGTCCCATTCCTCCTTTATATTGTGTAGTCGTTTTCTTCTTTGATGTCAATAACACGCAGAAGAAGATGTTTCATAACCTTGCAGAAGCCAAAGAGCATAAGGCACACAAAAGCAACAAGGAAAAGGATAAACACAAAGCTGGGGTGGGCTCTCATAAGCCATATTGCAAGTACTGCAAAGCCGATCAGATAAGCAATGAGTTCACCCATTGCAATCCAGGCGATTGTATCAAAGGTTCTGACAGTACCCATTGTAAAGGCCTTGTCCGACTGCACATTACTGCAAATCTTGAAGATAAGAATGATAATGTAATAGAAACCGATAAGTGTAACCCACACGAAAATAAGAAGAGGATACTCAAGATACGCAATCTCAGGAATACGCCATGCAGCCCAACTTGCAATCTCGGGCATCAATGTAACCGAAAGCACAAAGGTAGTACCGCCGATAATAAGCAGCAACCACTTGAACATTCGTATATACTTGTCCATATTTTTCACCTCGTACTGGATAATACCACCAACCAATATAAAAGTCAAGAATTATTTTACGAGAAACGATAATTTGTTTTTGGTTTTGGAAAATTATCCCTGTATTTTCAGCACCGCTTACTAAATGTTATTTCATTATTCCCAAGATATTGACAAAATCGTGTCGACTAATATAGAATATACTCAGAAGAATTCTGAAAAAAGAAATGAGGTTATTATATGTCCAAGTTCTGCTCAGTCTGTGGCAAAAGCACAGATGACAACAGCAAATTCTGCTCAAATTGCGGCAGCGACAGTTTTTCACAGGCTCCCACTACAGAGGTTACAGGCGCATACGCTCTCAATGGCGAAGAGGGTGCTGTTCCCGAAACAGATAACAAAGAAAAAGTGGGCCTTGGTATTCTGGGTGCTTTTCTCTTCTCTCTTGCAGGCGGTATCCTGTATGTGATTCTCTATCAGTTCGGTATTCTTTCCGCTATTTGCGGATGGTTAGCCTTTATCTTAGCCGGAGTAGGATACAGAAAATTCTCAAAGACAAAAGAGAGATTCTCCGTAAAAAGCATTGTCGTTTCCGCTGTAATGCTGGTTGTGGTACTTCTTCTCTCTGAGTATGTATGCATAAGCATTGAGGTTTACAGAGCATTGGCAGAAGAATATTATTTCACATTCTTTGATGCTTTACTCTCCGCTCATCTTGTACTCGCCGACTCCGAGATACTCAGGGCAGTTTTGTCCGACCTGGGATTCTGCTTCCTCTTTGGTGCTATTGCAGTTATAAGCGAAGTTGTGACTTTCTTCAAAAACAAGAAGGCCGCAGAGGCCGCTCCTGTTACAGTTTCTTCTACACCTGCTGAAACAGAAAACACAACCACAGAAGAATAAACTTTTCACACAAACACAAAGCACTCTGACATAAAAACCAGAGTGCTTTTTCTTTTTATGTTCTTTATTCTGCTTATTTATCCGTTTGTGACTCCATTAATTCTTTCATCTCAGACTTGGGCAGACTCCAATGATATCTTGCAGCTAAAAGCCTCAGCACAATGATAACCAATGTACCACCTGAGATTCCTGCAAAACTGCCAAGATACCTCCACAATACAATGCACACCACAGAACCAATAAGAGATGCACTTGCGTAAAAATGTTTTACCAGTATAAAGGGTGTATTACCTGCCAGCAGGTCACGGATAACTCCGCCGCCCACACCTGTAATCATACCAACAAATATCAGCAGGAAAGTGTTATGCTCCTCATCAGAATTATAAGCAACCTGAATTCCTACAACAGTAAAAATACCAAGTCCCAGAGAATCCATTATAAGCATTACAATTTCATAAACTTTTGGATTATGAAACAGAATCTTCCTCACCCAGGGAACAAAAACAACAATTGAAACACCGATTGCCACCAAGGCATACAGAGGATTTCTGAAGGTTGCAGGAGGTGTGTTGCCCAGTATCAGGTCGCGGATTACTCCGCCGCCTACAGCAGTAACAACACCTAAGGTTGCAACACCGAATATATCCATTTTTTTAGAAAGCGCCACAATAGCACCCGATGCGGCAAAGGCTATTGTTCCGATAAGTTCAAACACAAGCATAATGGTGCCTGACATATCATCACCTCATCTTAAGGAATTTGTCTGTAAATAACTTACTTAAGCACAGCGGACAGCACCTTAACGGTTTTTTCTGCCGCCATAATCTTGAACTCGTCAAAACTCATTGATGTGTTATTTGTCAAATCATCGGAAATAGAGCGGAGAATACAGTAGGGCTTCTTTGCTCTGTAGCAAACCTGAGCAATTGCACCGCCCTCCATCTCACATGCAAGGGCAGAGAAAGCCTTACCAAGAGCAAGGCGTCTCTCAGGGCTATGTACAAACTCGTCACCTGTTGCAATAACACCGCGGAATACCCTTGTATCAGAAAGTTCCTCGGCTGCTTCAAAAAGTTTCTGAGAAAGTTCCTCATCCGCAGGGAAGTTGATAACATTACCCTCAGGGCAGGTAATAAGTCCCTTGGGATCTCCGAAAGCAGTTGTGTCGTAATCGTGCTGAACAGCAGATGTTGCAATAACTATATCACCAACGGAAACCTGTGTGCTGAGTGCTCCTGCCACACCGCTGTTGATAATACAATCAGGATTGTAGAAATCAATCATCATTCTGGTGCAGATTGCCGCATTAACCTTGCCGATACCACACTCAACTGCGACAACCTCAGACTTACCAAGAAAGCCTTTGTAGAATGTCACACCGTCAATTGTTTTTTCCTCTGTATTTGTCATAAGATTGAGAACACCCTCAACCTCCAGATTCATTGCACAAATAATACCTGTCATATTAACTCTCCTTATAAACTCAAATCTCCTTAAGCCTCCCTTGCCTAAAGGGAGGTGGCAAAACCGAAAGGTTTTGTCGGAGGGATTATACTTATTATTTTAACCTTAATCAAAATTACCGCTTAAGCACATTATTGCAGAGATTCCTGCCAGGGGTGCTGTTTCTGCGCGGAGTATCCTTCTGCCCAAGGTTGCAGGGATAACACCCTTTTCCTTTGCAATCTGTACCTCGGAAATATCAAAACCGCCTTCGCAGCCTACAAAGATTGCAACTGATTTTATATCCTTATTCACAAGTTGTGACAGAGATTCTCCGCCGCCCTCGTAGAATATAATTGACAGGTCATTCTCTACAGATTCTAAGAGAGCCGCCTGAAAACTCACAGCATCCGAAACCTGAGGTACTAATCCTCTGCAGGACTGCTGAGCAGCACCTACGCTAATCTTCTGCCATCTTTCAATTTTCTTTCTCAGGGATTTTTCGTCAGGACGGGACACGCAACGGGAGGTTATCACAGGCACAATCCTATGTACACCAAGCTCCACCGCTTTCTGCACTATCATATCCATCTTGTCGCCTTTTGTAAGCGACTGGTACAGAGTAACCTGCACAGAGGCTTCCTGCACACAGGGTGCAGAATCAAGAACCTCAACCTTTACTCCCCCGTCACAGAAGGAGTCAATCCGGCATTTATATTCTTTTCTGTCGGGAGATACAAGGGTAACATCCTCTCCCTTTTTCATTCGCAGGGATTTTTCAATGTGTCTTGCGTCCTCGCCTGTAATCAGGTATTCTGCTCCCGCTATATTTTCCTGTGTAAAAAACCAAGCCATAATACCTCTCCTTATACGAAGTATCAATACAGTATATAATATAACAAAAACCGCTCTTTATTGCAATAATCAACTTAAAATGATAAAATGAAAATGTATGGAAATTTTTATGTTGGGAAATACTTGTTATGACTATAACCACATATTGGGAGGATTTTATGGAATATAAAGTAATAACAGAAGATGAGTTTTTAAGCCTTCTTGCAAAAGAAAATATTGATGCAAAGGAACTGCCCCGTATACTCATAAACAAACTGCAGTACAAGGGGATGAAGATTGCCGTCGCTGAAAGCTGCACAGGCGGACTTATCAGCAAACTCCTGACAGACGAACCGGGTGTATCCTCTGTATACGACTGCGGTGTTTGCTCCTACGCAAACGCAATCAAAGAAAAGGTACTGGGAGTAAAAGCTGATACTCTGTGTACATTCGGAGCAGTATCTCCCCACACAGCCGCTGAGATGGCACAGGGTGTGAGGAATCTTGCCTCTGCCAACATAGGAGTCAGCACAACCGGTATTGCAGGACCTGACGGCGGCACCCCCGAAAAGCCTGTGGGAACCGTATTTATAGGTATCGCAACCGAAGACAAAACAAGAGTAATAAAAGCCGATTTTACTGCAAAAAAGAACAACAGGGATAAAAATCGCCAACTCGCTGCGCATTTAGCCCTTTATTGTGCAATTACCAGTATTTAAGCCGTTTTTAGGGTGTAAAGACTTGCCAAATACGTTTCTATGTGGTACAATCTTAATAACTATTGTAGTCAGATTAAAGGTTTTTTGCCAGGTATTTGACTGATACCACCGAATATTGTCGGTGGGTAGTTAACCACACACTATATATCGGAAGATATTAAATAAAACATAATATTTCAGGAGTTGATTTTATGTCAAGAGCAGCCGGTATTCTTATGCCTATCACTTCTCTGCCCTCTCCCTACGGAATCGGCACCATAGGCAAAGAAGCTTACAAATTCGCAGACTTTCTGAAGAAGGCAGGTCAGACTATCTGGCAGATTCTCCCTGTAGGACCTACCAGCTATGGCGACTCTCCTTATCAGTCATTCTCAACTTATGCAGGTAACCCCTATATGATCGACCTTGATATGCTTATTGAGGAAGGTCTCCTCACAGCATCTGACATCGAAGGTTACGAATATGGCAGCAACCCCGGTTATGTAGATTACGAGAAAATCTACAACTACCGTTTTGAGGTTCTCCGCAAGGCTTATGCAAACTTCAAGGCACTGGACAAAGACAGCGCTCAGCAGAAGGCTTTCCGTTCTTTCAAGCGCCGTAACAGCGGTTGGCTTAAGAACTATGCTCTTTATATGGCAGTTAAAAAAGCAAACGGTATGAAGGCATGGACCGAGTGGGAAGATGCAGAAATCCGCGTTCGTGATGAAAAAGCAGTTGCACATTACACCAGAAAGTTCTCTGATGAAATTGGTTTCTGGAGTTTCGTTCAGTATAAATTCTATGAGCAGTGGGAGAAATTCCGCGCTTATGTAAACTCTCTCGGCATC
The DNA here is from genome assembly GCA_015065665.1 of Oscillospiraceae bacterium. GTDB lineage: Bacteria > Bacillota > Clostridia > Oscillospirales > Acutalibacteraceae > Ruminococcoides. The sequence continues at coordinate 8,386 of SVPX01000018.1, forward strand.
AAGATTCTTGGCGATATGCCCATCTATGTAGCTATGGACTCTGCAGATACATGGGCTAACCCCGAGGTGTTCTGGCTTACAGAAGAGAGAAACCCTGTTTGCGTTGCAGGTTGTCCCCCCGACTACTTCTCCGCTACAGGTCAGCTTTGGGGCAACCCCCTCTACAACTGGGATTACCTCAGAGAAACAGGCTACGCTTGGTGGTTTGAGCGTATCAAGGCAGCAACAGCTCTCTTTGATATCACACGTATCGACCACTTCCGTGCTTTTGACAGCTACTATGCAATCCCCTTCCCCGCTGAGAATGCTATCGGCGGCAGCTGGATGGTAGGCCCCGGCATCGAGTTCTTCAACCTTATGAACGAGCAGATTGCTGATGTTGAGATTGTTGCTGAGGACCTTGGCGACATTACTCCCGGTGTTAAGCAGCTTCTTCTTGACTGCGGCTATCCCGGCATGAAGGTTCTTGAGTTCGCATTTGACAGCGGCGAGGCTAACGACTACCTCCCCCACAAATATCCCGAAAACAGCGTAGTATACTCAGGCACACACGATAACGATACTCTTATGGGTTGGCTTGCTCAGGCTAAGGAAAGCGATATCCGCTATGCATATCAGTACTGCGGTATTACAGATGAGGAAGGCTTCAACTGGGGTATCATCCGCACTGCTTACGCAAGTGTTGCAAAATACGCCATCATCCAGATGCAGGATATTCTGGGACTTGGCACAGAAGCAAGATTCAATACACCCTCTACCCTTGGCGGTAACTGGGAGTGGAGAATAGATGCAGCTGTTCTTACTGATGAGCTGGCTGCAAAACTCAACAACATGGCAAAAAATCACAACAGATAAAACTGGAGGACTAAACAATGAGTACAATTATGGAAAATCTTGAGCTTATTGCTAAAAGTGCTTACTGTAAAAAACCCAAGGAACTGACAAAAGAGCAGCTTCATCTTGTTCTGGGCAAAGCCGTTATGGGCGACATCTCAGAGCGTTGGGAGAAGTCCAAGAAGGCTCACGCTAAAAAGCGCAGAGCATACTACTTCTCTGCTGAATTCCTTATGGGTAGAATGATCTACAACAACCTGTACTGCCTTGGCGCACTTGATGAGGTTAAGGAACTTCTCAAGGCAAAGGGTATGAACATCAACCAGTTCGAGGATATCGATGACGCCGCTCTCGGTAACGGCGGTCTGGGCAGACTTGCTGCTTGTTTCCTTGATTCTGCTGCAACACAGGAAGTTCCCCTTGACGGCTACGGCATCCGTTACAAGTACGGTCTGTTCAAACAGCAGATCAAAGACGGCTATCAGGTAGAAGTTGCAGACGATTGGCAGAAGTTCGGCGATCCCTGGAGCATCCGCTGCATCGAGGACGCTGTTACTGTTAAGTTTGCTGACCAGACAGTTGTTGCTGTTCCCTATGATATGGCTATCATCGGCTACGGCACAAAGAACATCAACACTCTCCGTCTGTGGCAGGCAGAGGCAGTAGACGAATTCAACTTCCTCCAGTTCAACGAAGGCAAATATGACGAGTCTATCAAGGCTAAGAATAACGCTGAGAACATCTCCAAGGTTCTCTATCCCAACGACAATTCCCGCGAGGGTAAGGTTCTGAGACTTAAGCAGCAGTATTTCTTCTGCTCTGCTTCTCTCCAGGATATCCTCAAGAAGTATAAAGCTAAGTACGGCAACGACTTCTCTCACTTTGCAGAGATGAACGCTTGTCAGCTCAACGATACACACCCCATCTGCTGTATCCCCGAGCTTATCCGTCTTCTCGGTCTCGAGGGCGTAGGCTTTGACGAGGCTTTCGCAATTGCTCAGAAGACATTTGCATACACTAACCACACAGTTATGGCAGAGGCTCTCGAGAAGTGGAGCATCTCCCTTATGCGTGAAGTTATCCCCGAGATTTACTCCATCATTGAGAAAATCAATGAGAAGGAAATCTGCGACCTCTACGGCATGGGCCTTGAGGAGTGGAAGGTTAACGAGATGCGCATCATCGATGGTGAGAGAGTTCACATGGCTCGTCTCGGCATCTATGCTTCCAGCTATGTAAACGGTGTTGCATGGATTCACACAGAAATCCTCAAGAACGACGTTCTCAAGGATTGGTATGCAATCTATCCCGACCGTTTCCAGAACAAGACAAACGGTATCACTCAGAGACGTTGGCTTGGTCTTTGCAACCCTGAGCTCTCCCAGTTTATCACAGAGAGAGTTGGTGACGGTTGGCAGAGAGACCTCAGTAAGCTTTCCGCTCTCAACGATATGCTTGACGACAAGACAGTTCGCGAGTTCAACAAGATTAAGGCTAAGAAGAAGAAGCAACTTGCAGCTTATGTAAAGAAGATGGACAACTTCGACCTTAACCCTGACTTTATCTTCGACATTCAGGTTAAGCGTCTCCACGAGTACAAGAGACAGCTCCTCAATGCTTTCTCCATTCTTTACATCTACTTCCTTATCAAAGACGGCAAACTCCCCAATTGGAACCCCACAGCTTACATCTTCGGTGCTAAGGCTGCTCCCGGTTACCGCCGTGCAAAGGCAATCATCAAGTACATCAACGAGATTGCTAACCTTGTAAACAACGACCCCGATACAAAGGACAAGCTCCAGGTTGTATTCGTTTCCAACTACAATGTTTCCTACGCAGAGAAGATCGTAGTTGCTGCTGATTTCTCCGAGCAGATTTCTACAGCAGGTACAGAGGCTTCCGGTACAGGTAATATGAAGTTTATGCTCAACGGTGCAGTTACTCTCGGTACTTACGATGGTGCTAACGTTGAGATCGCACAGAAGGCAGGCGAAGAGAACGAGTATATCTTCGGCGCAAGAGTTGAAGAAGTTGAGAGACTCAAGAGAGAGGGTTACTGGCCCCGCAGCATCTATGAGAGCAACGAGTACATCAGACGTGTTGTTGACACTCTTGTTAACGGTATGTTCAACGATGACGGCGCTCAGGGCGAAGGCAGTTTCCGTGAGCTTTGGGAAGGCATCCTTGATGGCAAGTGCTGGCATGCTGCAGACCACTACTTCCTCCTCCTTGACCTTCAGGATTATGTTGATACCAAGATTCGCGCAAATGCTGAGTATGCAGACCGCATCACCTTCGGCAGAAAGTGCCTCAAGAATGTTGCAAACGCAGGCGAGTTCAGCTCTGACAGAACAATCCTCCAGTACGCAACAGAGCTCTGGCACGTTAAGTAATCTTTATAGTCCAATATACAACAAAGCGGTACATCACTTGATGTACCGCTTTTCTTCCAAAAAAAGCAATCCTCTGACACAAATATGTCAGAGGATTTTTACTTTTTATGCATTCGTTTATATTATTCTACATTGTTTACAACACCCATAAATACGGGGATGTTGGATTCATTGTCGTAGATTGCAAAAACAAAAGGTTTATCAAATACAATTTTCTTTATTTCCTTTTCACCATCAGTAGGTGCAGAGCCGTAAGTCAGCACCGCAGCTGTGGCGGCACCTGCTTTTGCACCCTGAGGTCCTACCTCAATAAAAGCCTTCTGTGTAACGCGGTTTACATAAACATCACCTGTACTGCTCAGGTTTGAGAAATCCGCCTTCTCAGGGTCAAACATAGCGTTGATACCTACTGATTTAAGAATATCTGCCAGTTCAAGTTCAGAACCAACAGAGAAGACAGGAAGTTTTGCAAGGCATCTCTCCATAGGCTGCTGTGACTCAATAAGGGCCATAAATCTGTTGCCTGTCAGATTATTTGCAAACTCAGCGATATCCTCATTACCCTTAGGCATAAATGCGGCAAACTTGCAGGGAATATTTTTGAAGCCTTTTACAAATCCTTCTGCAAAGTCTGTGCTTACATAATACTCCTGAGAAGTCATAAATTCTGCCTGAGTATCACCCTTTGCACCATGGAAAACATCCTCGGACACCTGATATTCTGTATAAGGTGTTGCCCATACATCCTCTAGGAGTGCTGTATTTACCACAACAGCAGGTGAATTCTTATCAATCTCATCAAGGATTGACTCAATCTCTCCCTTTGTTTTCTCACTTACCCAGCCGTTGACTTTGCCGATAACATCCTCCTGTGCAAAGTCCAGACGGAATATATCTGCATCATAATAGTTTGTGGCAGTCTGGAGAAATTGAGATTTAACATCAAACTTATCGTTAAACCACAGAGAGTTTGCAAGGTTAACATAACCCTCTTCGTTATTGAATGCAGGAAGTCTTTCTGACAGATAGTGACTGCAGATATTTATAAGGTCAGTATCTGCACCCCCTGCTATGGCTTTTCTGATTTCAGAGGAAGTCTTGCCCGAGGCACCGTTTGCAAGAACTGACAGCACTGCTGACACAGAAACCGGAGAAAGCACTGTATTCTCCCCATCCCTGATACTCTCAGAGAGAAGTCTTGCGGCAAACTCCGCCCCGCCCTCTGCATACTTATTGTAGTTATCGGGGGTGGTGTGAGTTTCTGAGAAGAAGTCATATTCTGCCACCGCATCTGAGCGGTCATAGTCCTTCTTAAGATTTGCGTCAGAGGACAGCAAAGAGCTATCTTTACAACCAAACAGCGAAAACAACAAAAACAAAGCTATAACCAAACATAATACTCTTTTCATAATAGCCTCCTGAAAAACTCTATACATATATAATACGGGATTTTTCTGCAAAATTCAACTCTCTTGTCACTTTTTTGCCCTATGTGATAATTGAATCCAAAAAAACGCCAATCCGCCCCCATAAGTTTGGAAGATATTACATAGGAAAAATCCAGGTTTTATCTTTATTTTTCTGAATTTATATTGTATTATATATACTGAATAACAATGGCAATGCAAAATCATATCTTTTATTGAAAAAGAGGTTATTATATGAGCAAAGCAAGAAGATACCGCAAAACCGAAAACGGTGTTTCAAAAAAACAGTTTACACTTATCCTCTGCGTGGTAGCCGCAGTATGTCTGTGTGTTGTTTTACTTGCAACCAGTCTCAGCGGTTGTTCAAGAACACCTGACCCCACAACTGTTACCGATCCCACAAGCACCATTGATGAGGCAACCTATACATTTGGTGAGGGTATCTATGCAGGTGAACTTCACCTTGGCAATATGACCTACAAAGAGGCTAAGGAAGAACTCCTGAAAGAATACGATAAGATCACAAAGGATTTTGAACTTGTTGTTACTGCTTCTGATAAAGAGTTCAAGTTAGGCAAGGCCGACTTTACCTACACAAATAATATTGAAGAAGTACTTACAAAGGCAGTTGAACTTAACTCAACCGTCAAGACAAGCACCTCAAAGGATGCTGCAAAAAACACAATCACTCTTACGGTTGCAGTTGCTGAGGACTCTGTAAACGCAAAAATTGCAGAAATCGCAAAAGATGTTAATAAGGAAGCAAAGAACGCAACCATCGGCAGTGCTGAGAACAACGATGTTTCCTTTGTAAAGGACAGCACCGGTCTTAAGCTGGACGAAAAAGACCTTAGTGCAAAAATGGTTAAGGAAATCAACAAACTTCTCACAAGCAAAGAGACCAAAGCAACTATAGAAGCAAAAGTTGATGAAGTTCAGCCTTCACTTACATACAACGACTTAAATGGCAAGATTACACTCCTGTCTTCCTTTACAACTTATTCTACAAACACAGAAGACGGCAACCACAATATGGCTCTTGCCCTTGCGGCTTGTAACGGCTCTGTTATCGAGCCCGGTGAGACATGGTCTTTCAACGCTTGTACAGGAAACAGCAACCTGACATCTCTGGGTTACCGCTATGCAACCGTTCTTATCGGCGGTGAGCGTGTACCCGGTGTAGGCGGCGGTCTGTGCCAGTCCTCAACAACCATCTACAATGCGGCTATCCGCACAAATATGGAGATTGTTGAGCGTTACTGCCACTACTTCCAGTCTTCCTACGCAGATGCAGGTCTTGATGCTACCATCGACTATCCTTATCTTGACCTTAAACTTAAGAATCCTACAGACTATCCCATGTACTTCCAGTGCTATATGTCAGGCAGAACTCTCTACTGCAACATCTACGGATATCAGGATCCCTCATTTGACGATGTTAAAGTTACATCTTCTATCTACGAGGCAAACCGCAAAGAAAACTACTACAAAGCATCTGCCGAGCGTATCTTTATGAAAGACGGCAAAGAGGTTTACAGAGAGCAACTGCCTTACTCCACATATCACTATGTATCTCCCAGTGAGGAAACAAAGCCCACAAAGCCTGCTCCTACAAAACCTGCAGTAAAACCCACAAAGCCTGCTCCTACAACCCCCGCAACACAGGCTCCCACCAAACCTCAGGAGACAACGCCTCCTGTAACAACTCTGCCTGCAGACCCTGTAGAGCCTCCCACAACTCCCGTAGTAGCTCCCGTTGAAACAAGGCCCGTTGATTATTAACGGAGATAAAACTTAATAACGTATTATAAAACTCCTTTTGCAAATGCTATTAAAAATGCAAAGGGAGTTTTTATTATATGATTACACGAAAAGGCAGATACAGTTTTATTTTTTCAGATAAACCACAGATACTGGGCTATGCCGCTGTAGCAGGTCCAAAAGAATCAGAGGGACCTCTCGGCAAAAAATTTGACAAAATCTACTATGACCCCAAGGCAGGACTTGACACATGGGAAGAAGCAGAAAGCCAACTGCAAAAAGAGGCCCTCTCAATTGCTCTGTCAAAATCAAAGCTTACTGCAGAGGACGTAGACTTTGTTTTCTCAGGAGACCTGCTCAACCAATGCATATCCTCCAGTTTCGGACTCAAGGCATATTCCATACCATATCTTGGACAATACGGTGCCTGCTCAACTATGGCACAAACTCTTATTATGGGTGCTATTGCCCACGCATCAGGGGCGGCAAGGCTATGTGCCTGTGTTACTTCCTCCCACTTCTGCTCTGCAGAAAGACAATACCGTTTTCCTCTTGAATACGGCGGCCAGCGTACACCCACAGCACAATGGACTGTTACAGGCTCGGGCTGTTGCATACTGGGTACAAAGAAGGGAAATCATCCCAGAATCTGCGGTGCAACCGTTGGCAGGATAACCGACCTGGGGGTTACTGATGCAAACAATATGGGGGCGGCGATGGCTCCTGCCGCTGCCTCTACGATTCTTGATTTCTTTGCCGATACAGGCACATCACCTCAGGACTTTGACCGCATATACACAGGTGACTTGGGGTTCGTAGGCTCAAAACTTCTGTATGATCTGACAGAAAAAGCCGGACTTAACATCAGAGATAAACACAGAGACTGCGGACTTCTGATTTACGACAGAGAGGTTCAGGATGTGCATGCAGGTGGCTCAGGTTGCGGATGTGCCGCCTCTGTACTCTGCTCTCATATTCTGCCAGGTCTTGAAAATGGCAGATTTAAGAATGCGCTTTTTATTGCCACAGGTGCTCTTATGAGTCCCACATCTTGTCAACAGGGACAGACCATCCCCTCAATTGCACATCTTGTTCATATATCCACAGACAAATAAAAAACCTTTGTCCCTCTCAAAAAGCCGAATATTGTTAATAAAAGGTATTTTCAAAGCAAAAATTTTATGGTATGATTATAGTGTATCATTTGTAATATGATATAAGTGAAACTATTGTTATTACCACCTTATGAGGCTTTGTTATGCTAAAAAAACTCAAGGAGTTGGACCTTAAAGTATTAAAGGCAATCAAAAAACTCCACAACCACACTAACAACAGAATAATGGCGGTAATTACCCATCTGGGCACAGGTGGCTCCGTATGGTTTGCATTGTGCATCCCCCTAATAATCTCAAGGCAGTTACGCACAGCAGGTCTCAACATTCTTCTGAGTCTGTTTATCACCTGGCTTATCGGCGAGATTACAATCAAGCGCCTTGTGGCAAGAGTCCGCCCCTCTGAGGAACTACCCGAAGATGAGCAAATCATAAAGCGTCCCAAGTTCTATTCTTTCCCCTCGGGACATTCTGCTTCATCCTTCTCTGTGGTTGCAGTTACAATCCTTCGTTGTCCCTTGTGGATAATCATTCCTGTGGCTATACTTGCAGCCCTTATTGCTTTCAGCCGACTTTATCTGAGAGTTCATTATCTCACAGATGTTGTTGCGGGTGTTGTCCTGGGCCTTGGCTGCGGATTTTCATCGGTGGCAATTTATAATATAATAGCCGAATACATTGCCTGACCAACCTTACTATAAACGATTTTTGCTTTTTGCAGAAATCGTTTTTTCTTTTGCACAAATATAAAATATTTTTCAAAATTCCTTTTCTACTGTTGACTTACCATATATTACAGTTTGTAAAATAAAATCTGTTAAAATCCTATAAAAGAATATATTTCAACACGTTGAAGTTTTATTCGCAAAAGGAAAATTCACATTAATTAAGTTAAAATCAAGGGTTTCAGCCTTAGTTATCCACATTTTCCACAGAGTTTTCCACACATTTGTTGAGAATTCCGAATAATACATTCTGTATAGTTCTTACAGGCAATTATTAATAATTTTCTGAGAGAATTAAAGGAATTCGGTTTAACTACCCGTTGTGGCACCTTTCTGCTCTCATTGCAAAAATCCTTTCAGAACTGAATAACAAAGATAAATCCTGCCAAAGATATAAAAAGAAATGTTTACAAAAAGGAGAGATCCCTGTGATTAAAGGCATAAACAGACAAGTCATAGAAATTTCCGACCCCCATAGCATTTATTATGAAAAAGCGTGGCTGGTGGTTCGTCCCGAATATGTAAGAATTCAACAGAGTGTACTTAATAAAGAAGCAAAAAAACTTATGTCCGATGTAAGTCATCCCTCCTGCATGGGATTAAAAAGAACTTTTGGCTTCTGGGCGCTAAGACTTGGAGCATCTGCCCTTATAGGCGCAGGAATCTCAACATTGATTCATTGTTTATTTTTGTAGTTTGTGGTTTCAGCATAAAGCACCCTCTGTATGCATAGTAGTATACAGGTGAGATTATGAGAGATAAAAAATACAGAACACTGGAAAGAACAGGAGGTTTTGTGGTATTTGCCATAGCCTCCTTTTTGCATTTTCTATATCCTTTATCAAAAAAGACTGTAATGGGCGCTCTCTTAGGCTCTGTTAACGAGAGCGTCTGGGAACATATTAAGGTCTTTGCCATCGCATATATTATCTGGGCAATGGTAACTCTCTTATGGAGCAGACCGCCCCTGAGAGAATTTGTATGGGCAAAGGCAGTATCCGTAGTGGCTTTGTGCCTGAGTATCACTCTCTTCTTTTATTTTTACACAGGCCTCACAGGAAAACCTATACTCTGTGTTGACCTTACGGCAAGTCTTGTGTTAACTTTCCTGGCACATCTGCTTTCCTACAAAATCACAACATCACACACAAACCGAGGACGATTCTTTATGACAGGAGTAATGATTCTGCTCCTTGTGTTTATTATGATTCTGTGCTTTACCTACTATCCGCCCCAAATCCCCCTTTTCAAAGACCCTGTCACGGGTACATATGGAGTACCTTTTACCATGGAGGATACGGGTGCTGCTGTTATGGACATAATTCATCTGCTGTAAAATGGCAAAATAACCTGTAATTTTTTGATAAATGCTATTCTCAAACAAGTTCTTTTGTGATACAATATAATATGTATAGGTATTTCTAAATGTCCACAGATAACAGAGATTTCTCTGTTATCGGAAAAACCGAAAAGGAACGATATGTATGGCTGATAAAATGAGAGATAATCAGAAAAACGACTCCCTCGACAGAGGCGATATTATATTCGGCAGAAACCCTGTAAGCGAAGCAATCCGCTCCGGCAGACCTATTGACTCTGTATTGGTGGCAAGGGGTGCAAAGACAGGTGCAATTGTGGGTATTCTTGCAAAAGCAAAAGAGAAGAAGCTCCGCATAAAGGAAGTTGACCCCAAGAAGCTTGACTATATGTGCGGCGGCGGTACACATCAGGGCATTGCCGCTGTTGCCGCAGTATGCGAGTACAAAGAGCTTGAGGATATCTTCTCCCTTGCAAAGGAGAGAGGAGAGGCACCCTTTGTAATCGTTCTTGACGAGATTGAAGACCCCCACAATCTGGGTGCTATCATCCGTACTGCTGAGTGTGCAGGAGCTCACGGTGTTATCATTCCTAACCGCCGAAGCGCAGGACTGAGTTTCACCGTTGGCAAAACCGCTGCAGGTGCCGTTGAGTATGTCCCTGTTGTCCGTGTGCCCAATATTCCTGCAGTTATCGACACCCTCAAGGATAAAGGTCTGTGGGTTTACGGTGCAGATATGAACGGCGAGGATTACCGCAAGTGCGATATGAAGGGCGCTGTTGCTCTTGTTATCGGTAACGAGGGCAAGGGTATCGGCAGACTTGTAAGGGAAAAATGCGATGTTATCGTATCTCTGCCTATGAAAGGCAAAATAAACTCTCTGAACGCATCCGTTGCCGCAGGTATACTGATGTACGCAGTTGCAGAAGACAGATAAAATTTTTACATAAGTGAGATTCTACAAGGAAGTGATAAGTATGAGCAACGATCCCAAGGATCCCAAAAGCACTCCATCAGGTGCATCTGAGGAAGATATAGATTCCATTCTGGAAGAAACCCATTTTCTTTCCGACCAGGAGAATATGGCAAAGGAAGCCGCCCGTCTCAGCGGTGGTCCCAAAATGGAAGAAATATACAGCAACACAAGCAAAGAAGTAAGACTCAAGAACCAGAGTCCCCTTGAGGTAGAAACCGAGGACGGTCCCGAAGTCTCCGTAGCAGAAGAAAGTGCAGAGGTAAGCACCGAAGAATCTGCAGATAAAAAGGAAGCAGAGGAAGAAACGGTTGTTACTCTTTCTCCCGAATATGATGAGGGTACAACCATCTCTGACGAGATTATCGAGAATGTTGACAGTTTCGCTGAAGCTCCCCCTATTGTGGTCAGAGACTGCGATGGTATCGACATTGACATTGATGAAGAACCCGAAAAAGCCCAGGAAACCGGGGAAGAGGACAAGCCTGCTGATTCCGAAGGCGAAGCAGAACCCCCGGAAGAGGATGATGGTCTCAGCAACTTTGAGCGTCTTTTCGGCAAACCCAAGCCTGTTGGCGCTGTGCAGACTGTTGTGTCAAAAGTTCCTGTATATCAGCACGAATCAAGAGTAGAAAAACTACACGTTAGGGCAGGTAAATTCTCTGCTGTTGTAGAAAACGAGTACAAAAAATACATAGCATCCCCAAACCCTGTTATCTCCCAGAATCTGAACGCCGACAAAAACGGCACACCGGAGGAGGGAGAAGAAAAACCCTCTGTAAAGAATGTGGCAAAGGGAATTATGGGCAAGATTGTAGCCTTCTTCTCTTCTTCTGAGGATGACTCTGCTGAAGAATTCAAGGAAAAAACAATTCAGATTGAGGACTTCCGCAGTCATCAGGATGCAAAAGCCATTATGAACGAGGTTAACTCCAACATCCGCAAGATGTTTGTAAACAGCGTTTTCACAGGCGTACTCTTCCTGCTGACTCTGACTCTCACAATTGTAACCCGTATTATTTCCGAAACCCTTGCAGGCAATTACCTTGCATCAATTCTGCTGACAATTGTGAGTCTCTTGATGCTTCTTATCTCCTGCTGGGTAAACAGAGTCACAATCACCGGCGGTCTTTCTGTCCTTAAGAAGTTCAAGGGCAATTCCGACACAGGTGCCGCAGTTGCCGCTGTAGCCGCTGTAATTCAGGGTATTGTGGCAGTTATCATCCCCACAGAATTCTTCTCAGGGGGACAGTTCCTTTATTCATCTGTGGCAGTGTTTGCATTGCTTCTGAACACTCTTGGCAAACTTTTTATGGTGCTGAGAGTAAAGGACAACTTCAAGTTCATCACAAACAAAACAACTTCAACTTATGCCGCAAAAATTTATACAAACGAAGATGTTGCACAGCAGCTTGTCAGCGGCACTACTCAGGACAAGCCTATTGTTGCATATCAGCACGAAACCGACTTTATGAGCGACTTCTTAAGACTTTCTTACTCTCCTGACCCCTCTGAGGATATGGCAAGTAAAATTGCCCCCGTCACTTTGCTCTGTTCCCTCTTTGTTGCAATTCTCTACGGCATTGTTGCAAAGGACGTATGGGGTGCATTCTCCGCTCTGGCAGTTATGGCTTGTGTTTCCGTTCCGGTATGCGACTTACTTGCAGTTAATCTACCCTTAAGGCTTCTGTGCAAGGAAACTCTGTCAAAGAACGCAATGATAAGCGGTTACCCTGCTGTCCGTCAGTTCTGCGACACAAAGGCTGTTATCTGCGAGGCTCGCGACCTTTATCCCGAGGACAGCATTACACTCAATGGTGTAAAAGCCTTTACAAATGTTAAAATAGAAGAAGGTATGCTTGCGGCTGCCGCTGTGCTGAAAGAGGCACAAAGCCCTATGGCGGCCGTATTTAACCATGTTGCACAGTCAAGTGGCGGCACCTTGCCCAAGGTTGAAAGCGTTCTCTATGAGGACGGACTTGGTCTTGTAGGCTGGGTAGGAGGGGAGCGTATCCTTGTAGGCTGCAGAGGTCTCCTTGAAAAATACGCAGTTCAGACTCCCTCTGAGGAATTTGAAGAAAAGCAGAAGATTGACGGCAGACAGGTAACATACCTTGCCCGTTCAGGCGAGCTTCTTGCAATGTTTGTCACAACCTATGCCACAACTCTGAGAATTGCACAGCAGCTTCAGAAAGCAGAAGAAAACGGTGTCAGTATTCTTGTCCGCACCACAGACTGCAATGTAACAGGTGAGAAGATTGCAGACGACTTCGGCATCTTCTTCCGCAGTGTCAAGGTACTACCCACAGGTCTTGGCAATGTGTGCAAAGAAATCACATCTGTGAAAGAGGACACAAGCCGAGCTTACCTTGCAACAAGAGGTGCCTTCATACCTTTCCTGAGAAGCATTTCAGGTTGTGTAAGATTGAAGTCTAACATCTCTCTTGCAGTTATTATTCAGCTTATCGGCGTTGTGCTGGGTGTACTGCTGATGGCAAGTATCGCACTCTTTGCAGGTGTAGGAGCACTGAAAAATCTTGAAGTTCTCCTCTTTATAGTATTCTGGGCAGTTGCTGCTATTGTAGTCCCTGCTCTGCAGAAACCGTAATTAAACCAATTATCATTTATATAATACAGGAGATGATTATATGCTTATAGCCCCATCACTTCTTTCCTGCGATTTCTCCCGTTATGGTGAAGAAATCAGTCGTATGGACAAAGCAGGTGCTGACTTTATGCATCTTGATGTTATGGACGGTCACTTTGTGCCCAACATAACATTCGGCGCACCCGTTATCAAGTGGGTACGCAAATATACGGAAAAGCCCTTTGATGTACATCTGATGATTTCCGAGCCGCTCAGATACATCGATGATTTTGCCGATGCAGGTGCAGATATCATCACTTTCCATGTTGAAGCAGACTCCGATATTCAGGCTACCATCGACAAAATCAAGAGCCACAATATCAAGGCAGGTCTTGTTATCAAACCCAACACTCCTGCAGAGGTAGTTTTCCCATATCTTTCCCAGCTTTATATGGTCCTTGTAATGACAGTTGAACCCGGCTTCGGCGGTCAGTCCTTTATGGCAGATATGCTGCCCAAGGTTACCGCTATCCGCAAAGAAGCAGAAAGACAGGGCATCTCCAACCTGTTGATTCAGGTTGACGGCGGTATTGGCGAGGGTAACATCCGTCAGGCTTTTGAGGCAGGGGTTGATGTATGCGTTGCAGGTACCTCTGTATTCAAAGCAGAGGATGCCTCTCTTGCAATAAAAAATATGAAGGACAAATGTGTCTGATAATCAACTGTATAACAGAGGCAGATGGGATCTATTCCGTCTGCTTCTTTTTATTTGTTGTCCGGATTATTTATTGACACCTGTCCTGTCTGATGGTACACTAAATATATATAATCTATATCGGAGGTTTTTTGAAATGAAAAGTACAAAACAAATCTTATCCCTTGTGCTTGTTTTTTTACTTGCACTTTCCAGTATAGCATTTGCTGCATCTGCTGAGGACTTTACTCCCTCTGAGGAACCCGTACTCTACTTTGAAGTTCCCGAGAATTGGGGAGAGGTAACAAGTATTTTCTGTCATATCTGGGAGTACGGTTCTACCGGATCCTTTGCAAACTGGCAGAGTAAAAAGGAAAAATGCACTAAGGAATCCGAGGGCGTTTATTCCTACAGCATCGCCAAAAGGACAGGTCATGCTATTGAAGAAGGCACAATGTACTGTGTAATCTTCTCTGCAGATACAGGTTCACAGACATACGACCTGTTCTTCAGCACAGATTGCTTAGGCGACACAGCATACTGTGACGGCAGAATGTATGAGAACCCTCAGGACAGCAACAAAACTGCACAGGCTGCTTTCTGGAAGCACCAGGATCCCCTCACATATGGTCCCATTTATCAGATTACATCTATCGGCAACACAGCAGGCACAGCACTGCCTCCCAATAGAACTGTATCTGATCTCTTCTTTGATTTCCTGACAGTAAACCTTGAGAACGCCCGCAAATACTCAAACAAAAACGATCAGGAAATCATCGACAATCTTATCGAAAAACTGGATATCACAAACGAAGAGGCTGCCCAGGTTATTGCCGAAGCAGGTGTTACAGTTGACTGGACAGCAGGTAAAGTTTCTTCCGGTGACGAAGTCCCCACATCTCCTGACGAGACAACTCCCGATGAAATAGTAATCTATGGTGATGCAAACCTTGATGAATCAGTAAATATCAAGGACGCAACCCTTATCCAGAAGATTGCTGCAGGTCTTGAGTCCATATCTTCCGTACAGTCAAGATGGTGTGCAGATGTAAACTTTGACGGTTATGTAAACATCAAGGATGCAACCGCTATCCAGAAATTTGTGGCAGGCATTGAATCTGAGGACTGTATTGGCACAGGAACAATCTGGAAAGACTACTTTGCACCTATAGACCCTGTTGATTAAAAGATAAAGCATATACCAAACACAAAACCGCAAGGACTAAGAATCCTTGCGGTTTTTACTATTTCAGAAAAATTATTGAAAAAATAAAAAAGCCGAGCCATCGCTCGACATACTAACTTAAACCATAATGTGGTGCCGGTGACCGGACTTGAACCGGTACGATATTGCTACCGAGGGATTTTAAGTCCCTTGTGTCTGCCATTCCACCACACCGGCAGATAAAATAAAAATGGTGACCCGGACGAGAATCGAACTCGTGTTACCGCCGTGAAAGGGCGGTGTCTTAACCTCTTGACCACCGGGCCACATGGTAGCGGAAATAGGACTTGAACCTACGACACTTCGGGTATGAACCGAATGCTCTAGCCAACTGAGCTATTCCGCCATATATGTGCTACACAAGATAGCAACAATTATTATATTCAAATCCACCCTATTTGTCAAGTGTTTTTTGCTTTTTTGCAAAAATATTTTTATTTTTTCTCATCTTTACCCATTTTATAATCTCCCTTTTAAACCTTTTTATTCTTTATTTTACTCCCATATTTATAATATTGCTTTTTGCTTTTATCTGTGATATAGTATATAATGTATTAATATGGGTGTTTTCTATACCCGGAACACCAATAAAACCAAGAAAGGATGATACTCTTGTCCGAAAAGAAAGTAAGTTTAAAAGAAAAGTTTGGTATTACAGGCAACAAGATTCTAACATCTGTACTTGCAGGTTTCACAGTACCTTTTGTACTTGTTATCTGCTCAGTATTCAGCGTATTTTTCTCAAACTCTTCTCAGTTTGCCTTTACTCTGGGTGATTTTGCACCTGCACTTATTCTCATTTCTCTGGGAATTTTTGCAGTTATCACTCTGACACTTATCTTCACCAAAGGAACTCTCCGCGGTTCAATCTTCACCCTGTGTGCTTTCCTTGTTACTGCCGCATATATCCAGACCTTCGTCACTAATCTGACTTTCCAGGGTCTGCCCGGTGACGGCAATGTCGGGATTGCATCAAAAGTCAAAATGGTTATCAACTTTACGCTGTGGACAATCCTGCTGTGCGTTTTCCTCTGGTTCGGAATTCTCAGCAAAAAGGCAGAAACAGGCAAAAGTGTAATGTCCTTTCTGCTAATCCTTGTGCTTGTTATGCAGACAGTAAGCCTTATTCCTGCAGCTATCACTTATGCTAACGAGCAGACAACAACTGATACAACTGATCAGAATGTAAAGAAAGAAGTTTTTCTGACAACAGACAGTATGTTTGAACTTTCCACTAAAGAAAACATTGTGGTTATCATTCTCGATCGCTTTGATGATAGATATTTCCAGGCACTCCTTAATACTGGTTCTCCATACATTGATTCCCTCGAGGGATTTACCTACTATCAGGACAACATCTCCACATATCCCCGAACATATCCCGCAATTACCTCTATGGTTTCAGGCATAAATAACGACTACTCAGGCTCCCGTCTCCAGTATTTTGAGAAGGCATACAGTGAGTCACCTTTCCTCAAAGACCTTAAGTCAAACGGTTACAAGACCAATCTGTACATTCCCTCTTACTATGCTTATGACAACGCAGACGTATTCGGCGACCTTGTTTCCAACACCTCTGCTGCAGAGGGTTACACAATCACCTCTCAGAGCAAACTTATAGGCAAACTCTTTGAACTTTCATCTTACTTCTGGGCACCTGAGATTTTCAAGTCAAACACCATCGGCTCATCATCTTTCGGCGATATAGTTACAATCAATAGCGATGCTGCCAAGTATGAAATGACAGAAACCAAAGATGCTGAGATTTACCAGGAACTTGTAGAATCCGGGCTCAGAACTCAGAACAATAAGAACACTTGCACTTTCCTTCATCTGAGAGGATGTCACTCTCCCTTTACTATTGATGAAAACTGCAACCCTGTTGAGAAGGGCTCTGTATCATCAACCCAGCAGACAACAGGTTGCTTCAAGTTAATTGACGAATATTTTTCTGAAATGAAAAGACTTGGCATTTATGATGACGCAACTATCATTATTACAGGCGACCATGGTGCTCTTGACTCTGACTCCAAAGAATACGGCAACGAAAACCTGACAGGCCTCCTTGTTAAAATGAGCGGAGAATCCGGCACAGAGCTTAAGTTCAGCTCTGCACAGGTTTCTCAGGACAACTTCCTTGCTACTATTGTAAAGTCCGCAGGACTCAGAACTTCTACCGATTACGGCAGAGCCTATGATGAAGTACCCGAGGGCGAGACAATAACCCGTACCCATTACTTCCAGCTTTACACAGGCTCTGAGCGTAAGGACGAAAACCTGACTTATACCATCGAGGGCAAGGGCACAGACTTCTCCAACTGGAGCATCACAAACCGCGAAAACATCGGATATATGTATAAATAATAAAACGGGAATTCGCTGATTACCTCAGCGAATTCTTTTTTCCCATAAAGCAGGTAAAAGTACAAACTATGATAACCGGAAAACCACGATCCGCAAAATTATTGGTGATGTATACAAATAAACACCAAAGCATAAAACAAACCCCCGATTGAGCAAATCAATCGGGGGTTTTTCAGCGGCTGAACCGCTTGAATTATTTAGTTGAAATCAAAGCGAATTCTAAAGAATTACTGCTCTGCTCTCTTCTTCAGTTCCTCATAACGAGCAACTGCGTTCTCCTTAGCTGCCTCGAAGAGCTCTTCTGCTCTCTCAGGGAAGGAACGTGTCAGTGAGCTGTAACGTGCCTCGGAGAGGATGAACTCCTTATAATCAGCAACAGGAGCCTTGCTGTCCAGAACAAAGGGATTCTTGCCCTCTGCCTTGAGTCTGGGATCGAAACGGAAGTTGTTCCAGTAACCGCACTCAACAGCACGAGCCATTTCCTTCTGACAGTTAACCATACCGCCCTTGATGGAGTGCATCTCACAGGGAGCGTAACCGATGATGAGAGAAGGACCGTTGTAGGACTCAGCCTCTTTGATTGCCTTGAGTGTCTGATTCATATCAGCACCCATAGCGATCTGAGCAACGTAGATGTAGCCGTAGCTCATTGCGATGTCAGCAAGGGACTTCTTCTTGATAGCCTTACCTGCTGCAGCGAACTGAGCAACCTGACCAATCTGAGAAGCCTTGGAAGCCTGACCACCTGTGTTGGAGTAAACTTCTGTATCAAATACGAAGATGTTTACATTCTCACCTGTTGCAAGAACATGGTCAACACCGCCGAAGCCGATATCGTATGCCCAACCGTCACCACCGAAGATCCATACGGACTTCTTGGAGAGGTACTCTGCGTTATCAAGGATATCCTTGATATCTGTGCAATCACATGTGCCAAGTTTCTGAAGTTCTGCAACGAGAGCCTTTGTAGCAGCTGCGTTCTTCTCGCCATCCTCAAGAGTTGCGAGATATTCCTCAGCAGCAGCCTTGAGCTCAGCAGAAGCCTTGTCACAAGCAGCAACTGCGCGAACCTTCTCAATGAGTCTGTCGCGGATTGCCTTCTGACCAAGATACATACCAAGACCATGCTCAGCGTTATCCTCGAAGAGGGAGTTTGCCCAAGCAGGACCGTGGCCATCCTTGTTAACTGTGTAGGGAGATGTAGCAGCAGGACCGCCCCAGATAGAGGAACAACCTGTTGCGTTGGAGATGTACATTCTGTCACCGAAGAGCTGTGTAACAAGACGAGCGTATGCTGTCTCTGCACAACCTGCGCAGGAGCCGGAGAACTCGAGGAGGGGCTGCTTGTACTGAGAACCGATGAGATTCAGGTTAGCTGTAGTCTCAGGCTTCTCTGTAACATTAGCAACACAGTAATCGAATACTGCCTGCTCTGCATCCTGGCTCTCTCTGGAAACCATGGTGAGGGAGTTTGTGGGACATACGCCAACGCAAACGCCGCAACCCATACAGTCAAGGGGAGATACAGCCAGAGTATATTTGTAGTTTGTCTTAACAACGGGCTTGGGAGCAACCTTCATGTTCTCGGGAGCAGCTGCAACCTCTTCGTCAGAGAGAGCGAAGGGACGGATTGTTGCGTGAGGACAAACGAAGGAACACTTGTTACACTTAGCACAAGTCTCTGCGTTCCACTCAGGAACCATAACAGCAACGCCGCGCTTCTCATAAGCGGAAGCACCCTGCTCAAATGTACCGTCAATGTGATCCATAAATGCGGAAACGGGGAGAGAGTCACCGTCCATCTTTGAAACGGGAACCATGATACCGTCAACCATCTTTACGAGCTTCTCGCGGCCAACAGATGCAGTTGCAGTTGTTGTATCCTCAGCAGTTGCCCAATCAGCGGGTACGTCAATCTTAACATAAGCAGAAGCACCCATGTCGATTGCCTTCTCGTTCATCTCAACGATTTCTTTACCCTTCTTCATGAACTTCTGAGCCTTCTCCTTCATGTAGCCGATAGCTTCCTCGGGAGGAAGAACCTTAGCGAGTGAGAAGAAAGCAGACTGAAGAACTGTATTTGTACGCTTGCCGAGACCGATCTGGGCAGCAATGTCAATAGCGTTAACTGTGTAAAGCTGAATGTTGTTGTCAGCGATGTACTTCTTGGAAGCAGCGTCCAGCTTAGCGGAAAGCTCATCTGCAGACCACTGGCAGTTGATAAGGTAAACACCGCCGGGCTTAACGTCCTGAACCATCTTGAAGCCCTTCTCAACGTAAGAGGGATTGTGGCAAGCAACGAAGTCAGCCTTGTTGATGTAGTAGGGGGACTTGATGGGAGCATCGCCGAATCTCAAGTGAGAAATTGTGATACCGCCTGTCTTCTTGGAGTCATACTGGA